>CAMPJM010000389.1 GCA_946886805.1 uncultured Flammeovirgaceae bacterium
GATTTATCAGAGCCAAATCTTTCTTGCAGCTTACTTTTGATAACATCGAATTTATCATCTAGTTTATCTGCAATTTTTATAAAGCTTGATTTTTTAGCCATTTTGGATTTTTTTAAATACGGGTTTTAAAACTTAACGCTAACAGGAAAATTAGCAGGAATCTGATTATTATCAAAATTTGATTACAAAAGAGGCTTGTCTTACATTTTATGGGGACGCCCTTTTTGTGTCATTTTTGGAGACATCCTTAAAATGTCTGATTCAACAACTTGAAAAAGTCTAATGCTAATTTTTTTAAATTTAATTGTTTTTTTGCCAATCAATTTTTAGATTGAATTACAAAATAAATTTCTAACAGCTATAACAGAAAATGCTATGGAAAATTCCGAAGAACAGGAAAGGATTCAATTTGAAAATGAAATCAAAAAAGCCAAATTGATGGCTGAAAAAGGTGCCCACTTTAGTGATTTCTCTAATCTTCCCTCAGAACTTGAATCCCAATGGTTAGATCAAATTCAAGCTTTTGAGGATGCCTACCAAAATAACAAAACAATAAAAATAAAAGCATTTTTAGACAATCCGGTATTAAAAGAACCATCTGAACTTTCTGATGAGGAAATTGCCGTAGAGTTTGAAAAGATAATGAAACTAATGGCCAGCAATAATTTATTTCTTAGTACAATTTGTGAGGTAGAACGAAGGGAGATGTACAGGTTTGTAGTGGAGGAGCTCATGGAAGAGGAAATAGATGATGTACGGCTTAAGGGATGGAATACAAATTTTATTTATGAAGAATTTCATCCCAATCACGAATACGATATAAAACAGGATATTGAAGGTTTTCTTACAACCTTATTTGAAAGGAAAAAAGAGTACTGTGATATGTCATTGGCAAAGGAATTAGTTTCTCATACCGGGGAGAAATTAAATGCAGATGAGACCAAAGCAATACTGATAAATTTTATTGATTCTATAGATGGCGCTAACTTACGACAATTAGAATTTGGCCGGAATTTAATCGAAGAAAAAAAGGCTTTTCAAGAAGTTCATATAAAATACGATATAACACTTGAAGCATCAGGTGAAGTGGTGGAGTATGAAGGAAAAGGAATTTTCAACTTTGTCCATCGATATGGATATTATTGCATCAATGGAATAAATATTCCGGGATTAAAGCTATAAGAAACCTTTTCGCTATTTAATCCTCTATTTCAGTCTTTTATGAAAATAGAGTTCATACTCCGGTAGTAACTCCGGGTGCAATATTTTTATATAATCTGCTAAAATCAAATCCGGGCGAGCATAACCTAATTCAAAAAACGTTGTGCCCCCTTTTTCTCCCATTATTTTGTTGTAGCTATAGACGTTTCCTTCCTTGTAGGCTTTGAAATTTGTGTAACGGTGGTCAGCATTTTTAATTTCCTGAAGAGATTCAAACGAAGCTACTCCAATCCAGAAATCGGCATCATGCGCTTTTTGGTAGACAGATTCAAAGCTTAATTTTATGCTGCCTTCGTTTGGTGTATGTTTCCATAAATAATTTCCAGCGGCATCATTTATGAATTGCGAGCCAGAATTTTTTCCCCCGGGCATAAACCAGGTATCTCCATATACAATCCCGCTATAAACTGAGGGTTGCTTTTCCGCTTTAGAAGCTAAGGCTTTTAATGAATCGTAGGTGGTTTCCAGTTGGCTGAAAATTGAATCGGCTTCTGCTGTTTTGTTGAAGAAGAGACCCGAAAATTTTATCCATTCGGCTCTTCCTAAAGGGGTTTTTTCTAAATAATCTGCATTGAAAAGCACCGGAATGCCTGCTTTCCGAGCTAATGTCGAGTTATCATTCTCGCCCTGCATGGCATAGTCCATTACCGCATCCGGATTTAATTCTATTAGCCTTTCGATATTTAAATTTCCTGGAGTACCAATATTTGCTATTTTTCCTTCGTCTATCAACCTTCGTGTTTTTGGGGACGAAATATGATCTGTTCCTGGAAATCCTACCAGCGATTCGCTTTCTTCCAACCCATCCAAAAGGGGGACAAAAGTGGTTGAAGTTAACACAATGCTTTTAATTGGAACCTGCACATTTTGGACAATGTCATTTTTGTTTTTCCTGAAATGTTCTTTTTCCGGTATGTCCTTTCCAGGAGGAACCAAGATATAGAGATAATTCTGAGCTGCTCCCTGCCAAGGCTTTAAAACAGTAACGGTCGTATATCCATTGATTTCTTCCACCTTAAATTTTGTGGCATGCTTTATTTCTACAGGAGATTGGGTTGACTCAGGATTAGAAGCTCTTGAATGTTGTGCTTTTTCCTTACTACACGCAAAAAAGACAACGCTTAACAGAATTAGTATGTATTTATTGGCTGACATAGAGAAATTTTGAAAGCCCAATATTATAAGTTTTTTCAATGAATCCCTTCTTATTCAACAAAATTTGCCTATGCCTAAATATTTTTATGTTTTTGTGATTTTAATTCCTTTACTTTGTGGCAATGTTGGTTCCGGCATAGAATAGATATTTTACTATTCGGATTAAAATGGGAATTCCGTGATCTTGTAATCCAGGAA
Source organism: uncultured Flammeovirgaceae bacterium (assembly GCA_946886805.1). The sequence goes on from CAMPJM010000389.1 coordinate 2,575, forward strand.
ATTCGGAAGCTGTCCCCGCAACTGTAAGCTATTCATGGCTGATTTATCCCTCATACCACTGTGCCGCAATGCTGCGACATGGGAAGGTCTAATCAGTTAAGCGAGCCAGGAGACCTGCCTTCATTTTGCCCATAGCGGGCTTTTTCAATTGCTTTCGGGTGAAAAGCTGAGCGAATAATGTAATCTATTGAAACCTTTACATTACTCCCTACGGTATTTTGTATTTCCCTGAAGCTGGTTTTTAAATTTAAAACTTGCTTTATGTCATTGAGGGTATCCTTGTTGTTAATCTTTTTATTTAGCCATTCTCTGGTAATGGCTCAGCATTTTTCCGATTCTGTGGAACTGGAGGAGGTGAAAATCTATGGAATTCCAATGAAGGAATATTCTGTTGGAAGTAAAATTTACAAAATTGATTCTGCCGACTTAGAATTAAATAAATCCTCCAATGTAGCTGAGTTATTAACGGAAACAAGTTCTTTATATTTCAAAACATATGGAACGGGAATAGCTACCGTATCATTTAGAGGTACATCTTCTAGTCATACCGCAGTGCTTTGGAACGGTGTAAATATCAATTCAGCGTCTTTAGGACAAAGCGATTTTTCTATATTTCCTGTAATTGCAGCTGAAAATGTTTCTTTACATTTCGGTTCTTCCAGTGCCTTGTACGGAAGTGGTGCTATTGGGGGTAGCATTCACCTATATTCTACTCCTGATTGGATATCAGGTTTTCAAGGAAGCATTTATCAAGATATCGGCAGTTTTCACAAATTTCATACTTCTTTATCCACCACGTATGGGGATGGCTCTTTCGAAGGTAAGACCAATATTTATTTCAAAACTGCTGAAAATGATTTTCCCTATGAGTTAAAAGGTATAGACGGGATAAAGGAGGTGAGGCAGGAAAATGCTGCAATAAAGCAATATGGTCTTTCTCAAGACTTCAATTATAGAATAGCGTCTAATCAATACATTGCTGTAAATTTTTGGTTGAACCAACTGGATAGAGAAGTTCAACCATCTATTTCTTCTTCGTCAAATCAGGATCAGCAGCTTGATCAAAACATCAGAATTGTGGCCAACTATCATTTGAATGGTAAGTTTGGGCATCTAAATCCGCGTATGGCATATTTGTATGACCTTTTAGAGTTTAATAAATCGCCCTCTCATACCTATAGATATATTGCAGCAGTTCAGCATGAGTATAAAATTAACAAAGCCCTTAAAATAAGTGGTGGTGTAGATTATACTCATATAATAGCAGATGTAAACGGTTATGGGGGAAGAATCAACGAAGATAGAATGGATTTATTTACGTTAATTAGATATTCTCCCTGGAAAAAGTTCTTGCTGTCTGCAAATATTCGCCAATCATTTGTTACTGGTTTTAGAGCTCCTGTTTCACCATCGTTTGGTTTTGAATATAACTTTATTTCATCTGAAGATTATAATTTGTATTGGAAGTCAAATGCGTCGAGAAGTTATCGTGTACCCACTTTAAATGATAGGTATTGGTCTCCTGGTGGCAATCCCGACATAAAATCTGAAACAGGCATGAACTATGAAACAGGGGTTCAATTAATCAAGGAAAATTCATTATCAAAAATTGAATTTGAATTAACCGGTTATACAAATTTTGTGGAAGATTGGATTATTTGGCTTCCCAAGGCAAGCCATTGGTCTCCGCAGAATATTAATAAAGTTCATGCCAGAGGCATAGAAATAAGAGCTCTTTATGAGAATGTCTACGGGGCATTCCTGTATTCTTTTGGATTAAATTATGCCTTTACTAAATCTACCCATGATACCAGGGAAAACAATGATTATGGTGAGCAGCTGATGTATGTTCCTTTGCATAATGGCTCTCTTCAATTCGAGGGAAAGTGGAAGAAATGGTTTTTGAGACTTAACAATACCTATACCGGATCACGCTTCACAACCATTGAAAAACTTGACCCATATTGGCTTATGCGAATAACACTGGGAAAAAGCATTCCACTGGGAGGGCAGTCCCTATCTGCCTTTGTTAAGATAAATAATATTTTCAATCGTGAATATTTCAACTATGAGAGTCGTGCCATGCCAGGACGGAATTACAACCTATCAATCAAGTATACCTTTAACAATAATTAAATCAAATTTTAAATTAAAATGAAAAAATTACGAAGTTTTTATCGTTTGCCTCTATTTTTTATTCTTCCTTTTCTAATCATTT
>CAMPJM010000390.1 GCA_946886805.1 uncultured Flammeovirgaceae bacterium
ATTTTAATCTCTTACCCCTAATTTAAGCCCATAAATAAAAAACATTTCAAAACCGGAAAGCATGAGCATTAAACTAGTCGTATTTGATATGGCGGGTACCACTGTGGAAGATAACCGCTATGTCCATAAAGCATTGATAGACGCTTTAAATGAGTTTAAAATTAATATTACAGAAGAAGAGGCAAATGAGGTAATGGGAATTCCGAAACCTGTGGCCATACTTCAACTATTGCAAAAGAAGTATGCAGGTGACGATGAAGTATATCATTTGCTCATTAAAAATATCCATGAGAATTTTGTAAAGCGAATGGTGGATTTTTATGAGAATAGTAAAAAGGTAAGGGAAAAGAAAGGGGTTGAAGCAACTTTTAGAAGCCTGAAAAGAAACAACATAAAAATAGCCGTTGATACAGGATTTGACCGGAAAATAGCTGATACCATTATTGACCGTTTAGGATGGACAAGAAATAATCTTATAGACGTAAGCATAGCCAGTGATGAGGTCACTAATGGCAGGCCCTATCCGGATATGATTTTTAAAGCCATGGGAATGACCGGGATCAACGATCCGGATATGGTGGCTAAAGTAGGGGATACGGCTTCTGATATCCAACAGGGTAAAAAAGCCGGCTGTAAATTTGTAATCGGAGTGACCTCCGGTGCTTATAAAAAGAAAGTACTGCAGGCAGAAGGCCCTACCCATCTTGTAAGCGAACTTTCCGAAATACTAAATATTTTTCATCCAGAGGTAACTTTTTAATGAGAATTGGTAAAGAAGCTACCGAAAATAGCCGTTAATCCGATCTGGAGAAACAAATAAAGGTTCGGCAGGTTGTTAAATTGTTAACAATTCATTAACTTATTGTTAATTTATTTATCACCAAACCTGCTGAAAGTGTTCATTGTAATTCTATCCTATTTACTTCTTTTATTTCCCTCTTTAGAACGGGAAAAGGAAATTGCCTATGAAGGGTCAATAGTACTGGAAAGTAAGGAAGTTTTAACCGGCACTTTTTATTTTGAAGAAAAGGAGGGGCTACTTTACCGGAGAAAGAAAGAGGGACTTGAGATTTTTCCTGTTTATGCAGTAAAGGCCTTATATTTCTATGATGCCCGGGAAAATATCAACAGGCAGTACATTAAACTGGTTTCTGATGGATCCAGATATCCGTACCAATTGTATGAGGTAGTATTAAGTGGAGAGGTGAAGGTGTTGAGAAAAAGAAAATCCCATGATTATCCATTGAAAAATGACGCCCCAGAATTGGTGAAGGCGGGTGAACACGCTTATAATTATCATTATTTTGTTCTATTTGATGATGAACTGGTTGGCCTTAGTGACTTTTCAAGGGAAGTTTTCCCTCACATGTTTAATCAGCATCCTCAAGAGCTAAACTATTTAGTGGAAGGGCTTGACTGGAATGTAAAGGAGGCATCAGGGGCAATTCAGCTAATCAAAAAATATAATCAGTTATCTAAGCTCCAGGCTCAGGTGTCCTGCTTTTAGCCTTTCTTTAGATTCTTTATGAAGCACTTCCTGTTTTTTCTTAAAATATAGGAGGGAGATAAACATGAGAATTGTGCCTAAAAAAGTTAAAATGTAACTGCTGGAAATGAAGAATTTGAGCCAACTCATATGGGTATGACCAAACTCTTTATAAAACATTATGCCTACACTGCCCAGGTAACCGAAGGCATCGGCCACATACATCACAAATCCGACATTGCTGATATATCGAAAGGCCGCAATCAACCTATCGAAGAAGATACTGTTGAAAGGAACATAGCCCAGGTAAAGGCCAAAACCCACTAACATCATCCAGGCAGCAGGATCTATTAAATTTACTTCAAACAAGTAGGTACTTAATCCGACGATAAGCATTCCAGCTATTACAATAAGATGATTGATATAAAGGGCAATGGTATTGTTTTTAATAAACACGACACTTCCCAAAACAAGAAGTACGCCCAAAGTAATAGGAACTTCTGTAGAAGTAAAAATAAGCGCTGAATCCCCCTGGCCTAATCCCTTCCATATTTCTGCTGCAAAATTATCCCTAAAATCTCTAAATGCTGTAAGTAAGGCATAAGTAGCGATCAGAAGTGCTAAGCCCGGGGCAAAGGTTTTTAGAAATTTAATCCTATCGTTTCTATTCATGGGCTTTCGCTTTGTCCTCAATTTTTCATCCTGAGCGGTAGGAGGGGGTAAACGGTTAAGCATCCAAACGAAAAACAGCATTGGAATGAAGAAAATTATTCCGGTAATAAAAGGCATCCAAAAAGGGCTTATCCCGTGAAGCAATAGAAACTTTCCCACTGATTTTACCAAACCGGACGAAAATATAAAGCTTACCGAAAGACCTGCCCCCAAGACTTCTGTATATCTCCTGCCTTCCAAATAACTAAAAACGAGTCCCCAAATCATGCCGAGAGGCAAGCCATTGGTGAATAAAAAGATGATATTATATGGTGCGGGTATAAAAGCGAACAGTAGCAGGGAGAGACCGGCTATGGCAGTAAGCAAAAGAATGTTTTTTGCCCTGCGTTCGCTCGTCATTTCAGAGACAATTTTTATCCCAATAAACTTGGAAAGCGTATACCCGATTACCTGCGCAGTGATCAGCAATACCTTATAGTCTATACCCCATACTTCCATATTCTCGAAAGTGGCTACAGCAAAAGGTTTCCTAAAGGCGTACATGCAGGAGTAAGTACAAAAGGAGGCAATAATTGCATAGGTTGAAAAGGCGATGTCATTAGTTTCTCTTAACCACTCAGAAACTTTGGTACCTGCTGCTATCGAAGTCATGGATCTCCCTACTTTTGTTTATTTAAATGTGGAAATATATCCTGCCTGCATTACCCAATGATGTTGATAGCATAATCTTTTGGTTAAATAAATCTCAAAGAAAACGAAGCAGTATTTAGATTGAGAGGTATTTGCTTGCCTATAGATAGGCATTATAAAAACTTAACAGAATCATAAAATTGGAAATAAAAGACATTCTTTACTTTTGGGGCTTTGGATAAGGTAAATAATTATGGATAATAAAATGTGTGTTGATATTGCCGTGGTAGGAGGAGGTATTGTCGGGATTGCCCACGCCTATATGGCTGCAAGGAAGGGGTATAAAGTAGTTTTGTTCGATAGGAATCCCAAGGCTGTGGGGGCTTCTATCAGAAATTTCGGACTTATTTGGCCCATCGGTCAGCGCTGGGAAACCCATGAAAGGGCCATGAGAAGTAGAAAGCATTGGCAGGAAATAGGAAGACAAGCCGGTTTATCGGTAAGGGAAAACGGATCCCTGCATTTGGCTTATCTCCGGGAATAGTTGGCTGTACTGGAAGAGTTTGTGGAAAATGCCGCATTGTATGGATGTTCTTTGATCTCCCCTGAAGAAGCTTGCAAAAAGAATGCGCTTATAAAAAGAGAAAATTTATTGGGTGCTTTATGGAGCCCAACAGAGCTGACGGTAAATCCCCGGGAAAGTCTTGAGAAATTGCCGTTATGGCTGGAAGAAAAATATGACGTGATCTTAAAGTATGGTGAAGTCGTTAAAGATATTGCGTATCCTGAAATCACTTTAAGCTCTGGCGCAATCTGGACTGCTGAAAAAGTTTTTGTTTGTGGAGGATCAGATTTTGAAACATTATATCCGGAAATTTTTAGGCATTCCGGACTGGTAAAATGTAAGTTGCAAATGATGCGAGCAACATCACCGATAACAGAAAAAGCTTTTGGTCCCAGCCTTTGCGCAGGACTCACCCTGGGCCACTATGCCAGCTTTAGCAAATGTCCGTCCCTCCAAAAACTCAAGGATAAATTTGATGCCGAATATCCGGATCATGCAAGGTATGGAATTCATGTCTTACTGGCACTCAGTAGCCATGGCGAGCTGGTGATTGGTGATTCCCATGAATACAGCTTAAATCTGGAGCCTTTTGATAAGGAGGAAATCAACCAACTGATTTTGGAATATTTAGGAACATTTGTCACTGTGGATAATTTTAACATTACTGAAAGGTGGCATGGTATCTATTCCAAATTGCCTGGCAAAACAGAATTTATGGCTGAACCTGAAGCTGGTGTAAAGATAGTCACTGGTCTAAGCGGTGCGGGAATGACCCTCTCATTCGGACTGGCTGAGGAAAATATTGGTCAATTTTAGCGTGCTGTAATGATGCAAAACATTCCCTGTGCTATTACAGGTGTTAAAACTACGGAACAATAAAATAAATCACCAGCATTTTAGCTGGTTTTCCACTTTTGTTCACCGGTAAATGGGGTTTTGAGGCATCAAAGAAAAAAGAATCTCCTTCCTGTAGTAATATCACTTCATTATCCAGGTGATATTCAATCTCGCCCACTAAAATGTATTTAAATTCAAACCCATCAGTAGTAGTAGGATTGCTTTCTGTTTCTTTCTCTATTTCTAAAATAGCTATCTCAATATTGATATTGCTAAAATTATGTGCAAGAATATAATGGTATAAAAAACCTTCCCGGTTTTCTTTTTCATAAGCCTTATACGCTCCCTTTTTAATATGGATATAATTGCTACCGTTCACGAGTGTCATATCTTCAAAAAAATCTTTTAAGGAAATATCAAGAGATTGGATAAGTGTAAGAATAACAGGTAGCGAGGGAACTGTTCTTGAATTCTCTATTTTTGATAACAGTCCTTTGCTAATGTTGGATTTAGCGCTTAATTCCTGTAAGGTCAGATTCCTTTCTTGCCTAAGTGCTTTAATTTTTCTGCCGATTCTTGAAATA
>CAMPJM010000391.1 GCA_946886805.1 uncultured Flammeovirgaceae bacterium
CAGAAGGCCTTAAAGTAAATGTGAATGAGTTGATGGCGCAAATGAGCCATTAATTTGTGAGGCTAATAAAGCCGTCTGGTTTATTTCTTTCGAAATAAATTTAGACGGCTTTTTCTATTACATATTGGTTTCCATATTTGTCAAAATTCTGCAAGCAAAGTACTTTTATGGAAAGGTTCGTTTTTAGTCCCAATCTCTTTCGCTATCGTCATTCCTTACGCAGCTGTAAGCCAGTCCGTAGGACGCAGCGCGGAGATCCGAGACCGGCAAAAAGGAATCCCTTCAAATCGGAACGAAATAATTATCGTGAACATCGATAGCTCAACATTCGGAAAGTTCCTGCCGCCAGCTATAAGTTCACTGCTAATCTATGGGGATTCCGGATATTTATTCCGCTTTGCTCCATAAATTCCGGAATGACGATAATTTTTTAAGTCTTAGACACCCTTTGGCGCAGAAGATTCGTTTTTAATCTTGATTTTCCGAAAGGCCAATTAGGCCGTCGCCAATTTTTACTCAATACCCGATCATAAAATCCACTCTTCGATTTATAGCCCTGTTATCTGGTGTATCATTTTCCACCAGGGGTTCTGATTCCCCTTTGCCATCCATGCCAATTCTATCAGCTTTTACACCTTTAGAAATAAGAAAGTCCGCCACTACTTTTGCTCTTTCTTCCGACAATTGCTGATTATAGGATTCGTTGCCAACATCATCTGTGTGCCCTATAATAGTTATTTTTAAAGCAGGATCACCCTTCAGTACATTTACAAGCTCCATTAGATAGTCAATGGATTCCTGGTTCATGTCTGTTTTACCGAAATCGAAATTGAAATGTAAAACAGCTCCTTCCAATTCAAGTGGCAAATACTTAACTTTTCCTGATTGAGCAGATGTTCCGATCTTCTTCTCGTCAGCATCTTCCACTTCGGTGACTAGTTCTTCCTGATGAGAATTTTCCTCTTCTTTATTTTCAACAGGTTCAATAATGATGGCTTTTTCAGAATCCTTCTCTGGTTGGTCTTCCTTCACATCATTATTATCTTCTACCACAATTGGGGCCTCACCTACAGGCTCTTCCTTAGTAGGCAACTGTTCTCTTCGAACAGGTTTCTTTATTTTTGATTTTTTATTGTTCTTTGATTTCTTTTTAGACTTCTTCTTTTTCTTCTTCTTCTTTACAACTTTTTTCTTTTTAGTTTTTTCCTTTTTTATCCTGTTTTTCTTGCTCTTTTTTGTGTTCTTGTTTTTAATCAACTGTTTGAATTCTGCACCAAACTCTATTGAACCTAAGTTTGACACGTTATCACCTACTGGTATATCATAGCTAAATCCCAACGCAAATTTTTCTTTTTCAAACTGGATTCCTGCTATCAGATAATTTCCCGACGCATATTTTGTGATTAAATTAACTTTCCCCGGTCTGTTACTATACATGCTTTTGTACAGATCGTAGGTAAAGACTGGTCCAACGTTAAACATCCCTTTGGAGGCTGAATGGGTAAATAGAAATTCAGGCAGTATGGAAAATCCGTTTTTTTCGTAAACCTGAAAACCACCGTTGATGAGCCAGGTTGAGGAAAGTCTGTTTTGATCCGAATAAAAATTTTCCTGAGGGCGGTTAAAATCAAATAGAGAAATGCCGGCGTAAGCTTTTTTGTTCAGCTTTCTGTCGGTGCTTTGCCAGTAGATTCCTGTGCTAAAAGTTATATGATCAGTTTTGAAATTATCTAAATCTTCACCATTGTTGGCGCCTATCATACCATGGCCGGGGACAAATTGAGTGCCGGTAGTTAAACCGTCAAAGGAGATCTTCTTATCTTGATAAACCGTTCTAAATCCCAGGTTTAAGTTGGAATATTTATTTAACGGAACAGTTGCTGAATAGGAGAGTCCAAATTCTTTGGTTTTGAACATACCTGCATAGCCCGATCTGTCATCCAGTAAGGATATTCCTATCCCTGCCCATCTTCTTTTACTGTTAAACAATGGATAGCTGCCTTCTAAAAAAGTGCTTTTAATGACCTGACCGTCAGAGACCTTTTGATTTCGATAAACCAAAGATGCCCGGGTGTAATCAGTGGCCGACACTGTCCCCGGATTGACGCGCTGCCCGGTGAAGTTATTTTGAGAAAATTGGAAGTACTGACCAAATCCACAATAAGTCTGTAAAATAATACCTACAATTAAGGCTAATTTTTTAAAACACATAGGTACTATCTTATTAGGTGAATTGCACCAGATTCTTTTCCATTTAATAATACTTTTTTACCGTCAGGAAAAGTACCTGCTACTTTCCAATAATATACTCCATTAGGCTGAGGTTTTCCGTTTACTGTACCGTCCCAACCAGAAGTGGTTGCTTCATGCACATCTTTGGTTTCGTATATTAAGGTGCCAGATCTGTTATATAGCTGGAAGGAAAAATGAGACGCCTGTTCAAGACCAAAGAGGAGCAAAGCATCATTTTTATGATCATTGTTGGGAGTAAATAAAGTCGCAACAAAAGCAGCGTGTTCCACAAGCAATAAAATGCTATCTTTCACCACACATCCCAATAAATCTATACCGGTTACCGTATACATAGTATTCTTAAGCGGGGCGGCTATCGGATTGGCAATTGTGCTGTCGTTTAAACCTTCCATGGTCGACCAGCTGTAGCTCGCAACTCCCGATGCCTCAAGTTGCACCTCCTGACCAGCAAATATTTTAAACTGAGCTCCATTCAGCTTTATTTTTGGTGAATTGATCACAATACTAAACGTATCATTAAAAACGCAACCAGATTTGTATACTTGTAGTCTGATAGTATCAGCCTCTCGCGCTGTAACTTCCATAAAAGAACTGTCTGACAACAATCCTTTTGTAGCCGATATCCATCGAACACTATCATGTGCTTCAGTCAACTGAAATCCCAGTAACTCATTTTTACAAGCAATTATATCTTTAAACTCCAGCTTTACTTTTTCAGGAGTTATAATCCATCGTCTTCTTTCAAAACAAGGTATATCTCCTGAGGCATCGTTATAAATAGTATCAGAACTGGTGATGTGTATGGAAACTGAAGCAGAAAATCCCAAAAAACCTTTCCTAATGGAATACCATCCTGTATTTTCGTGCCTTGCGTTGAGCGTTACCGTTTCTCCTATACAAGCTGTAATTACTTCATTGCCCAACAATTGGTCGCAAAAGGTAAAAGAACCGGAACAGATACCTCCTTCAAAGCATCCGGAATTATGAAAAGCGTTATCTACGGACTGAATGCCATAATAATATTCTCCTGCCGGAAGATTTCTGACTGTTATTTCATGGTTATAGCCATTATTGCCATGCCTTACCACTAATCTATCTCTGGAATTTTGATCAAAAGAGGGGAGTATTACTCCGTCATTTGAAAGTGTATTTGTAATAATTACATCATGAGACAAGCTCTGAGCCGGGGTATGATCATCTTCAACACCTTCCCAAAACAACAATATTTGATTTTCCTGCTGGAAAGCGGCAAATTTAGGTGCCAGGCCTGGCGGAAAATTGACTCCCAAAGAGATGTTGTTATAGAAAACCACCTTTGATCCCAGCGAGTCCAAACCTGGGCTTATCAAGACCTTGTCCAAATCTCCGTCACAATCCAGATCCGCAAATCGTTGAATAGTCCCCGCGCTGAACAAGGTATCTAACGGTTCCAATATATAACCGCCGTCGGCTGCTTTTAGCAACAGCATATTGATCAAGCTATCGCTGGCATTAATTCCCTTCATGACGATGTCCGTTAAACCGTCGGAATTCATGTCTGCCATAAAATAATCCGGTTCCCCGACAATGCCTAAGGCGTCCAAATTCATTATTTCCAAGGAATCGGCAGCATTGCCCGTCAAATAGAGCAGGGAGTGGAACAGAGAATCAGAGCCAATTCCCGCGCCCAGTATATCTGCCTGCCCATCATGATCGTAATCTCCCAGGGTAAGCAAGGGGTTTTTTAGCTGTAGAAAAATGCTGTCTTTAATGCTGAGCGTATCGTGGTTATTCGAGATGAGTATAGAAAAAGCTTGTTCCAAAGAGTCAGTACCAGCAATGAAGATATCCTTGAAATTATTGTTATCAAAATCAAATATGAGTTGAGGACCGTACGGCACGTAATATATAGTCGTATCTTCTTCCCAACTTCCGATGGTCTGCTTCAGGATCTTGAGGTTATATCCAAGAGAGTCAGAATAGGTATATATAAATTCCTTTCTGCCATCATTATTCATATCTTCTACCTGAAAATAGGGGGTGTATAAGGAATCTATTATTTGATATTCGTTGAATTCCAGTATCCCTGTCTGATAAAAAATGGCGAGTGCATGCACACTGTCTTTGCTAATAACACTCACCAAATCCAGTTTATTATCATTATTGATATCAGAAAGTGTAAACTTTGAACTTGCCAAGGTATCAACTGATAGCGTGTCAATACTCCAGATATCTTCGGTATTGGTAAGTACGAGCGGTAAAACGCTCCCTGTGCTGTCGTTAATTCCAAAAACCAATAGGTCAAAATCCCCATCATTATCCAAATCGGCAAATTCACCTTCTAAACCACGCAATCCTTGAATGAATAATGTATCCGATGCTTGGAAAGTTTGCGCAGATAAAGCGCTGACGAATAGGATAAGCGTAAGGGAAATCAAGTAAAACTTTTTCATAGCGGCGTACAATAGCAAAAGACCAAACAGATGTTATGATCTAATAGATTTGGCTTTATAAATTTTTGATAGATGAATGAATGTTGAAT
>CAMPJM010000392.1 GCA_946886805.1 uncultured Flammeovirgaceae bacterium
TCTAAATTCTGTCTCTCAAGAGGAAATTAATAGCAAAAAATAATCAGACTTGCGTTCTATAATTATCTAAAAAAATTCAATTTTTATAAATAAAAGTGCTATTTTGAACTTCATCCAAATAGTTGACAGATTTCTAAATCGTAAAACGCAAAGTAGAAGAATATGCAAAACAAAAATGCAGTCCTGGACGGCAAAACCGGATTAATTATTAAAAAGCAAAGATATCTTTCACTTGACGTGCTGCGAGGCTTGACCATCTGCTTAATGATAATTGTAAACACACCGGGAAGCTGGTCTTCTGTTTATGCACCTTTTTTACATGCCCCATGGCATGGTTTTACGATTACCGACCTTGTTTTTCCGACCTTCCTTTTTGTGGTTGGTAATGCAATGAGTTTCAGTTTGAAAAAATTCAAGGATAAACCGGAAGCAAACTTTTTAAGAAAAGTGGCAAAAAGAACAGCTTTGATCTTTTTGATAGGATTATTTCTTAATTACTTTCCATTCGTTTTCCGGAATGAATTAAATACAATTGAACTAAAGAACCTTTTGGATATCAGAATTATGGGTGTATTGCAAAGAATAGCTTTGTGTTACGGAATTGCTGCCCTCGTCATCCACTACCTTTCTAAAAAAGGGATCATAATTTTCAGCGTTCTCACTTTGCTTGGCTATTGGGCCATCATGTTCTATTTCGGCTCTCAACCAACTCCTTATAGTTTAGAAAATAATGCCGCATTAAAATTTGATTACCTCTTAATTCCTATAGAGAACCTTTATGGCGGCTATGGTATTCCCTTTGACCCCGAGGGACTATTAAGCACGCTCCCCGCGGTCATAAATGTGATCATAGGATATTTTGCAGGGTATTACATTCAAAAGTTCGGGAATAAAAATAGCACTGTTCTTAAATTAGTGGTTTCAGGAGTTTTATTAATAGGCATTGCCCTGGTCTGGGATCCTTTCTTTCCAATTAACAAACCGATCTGGACAAGTTCCTATGTACTCTATTCTTCCGGCTTTACCCTACTGACTTTAGCTATTTTAATGTGGTTGATCGAGGTTAAAAAGTTTCAAAACTGGACTTATTTCTTCGAGGTTTTTGGCAGAAATCCATTGTTTATATATATTCTATCCGGGTTGTTTATAAAATTGATGTCTTTAATAACTATAGACGGCGAAAGTTTAACATCCTTAGTTTATCAAAACCTGTTTCTTTCCTGGACCGAAGGGAAAAATGCCTCTTTGTTATTCGCAATCTTTTACATGCTGGTTTTATGGTTGATTGGCTATTTTATGGATAAAAAGAAAATCTATATTAAAGTATAAAATGCGCCAGCATCACTTCTATTATTTTTTGTTCCCCGTGGTAAAGGCATCCATTATTTGCATTACTTGAACTCCCTCTCCTGCAGAGCAGGGATTTAATCCGCGCCCCAGAAAATACTCTACCACCATTTCTATCATAGGTTGTTGTACGTATTGGGGATTTTGAAACTTGAAAGAGGTTTCAATATTATTTTGGATCAGTATTACTTCAGAGCCGAAGAAAGAAAACCTTACCTTTCCTTTAGACCCTGTGATTTCACAATTATCTGATGATTCTGAAGGAGGGACTGTAAAGTTCCATAGCCCCTGAAAGTTCACCCCACTTTTGAATCGAATGCCACCCCTTACCAGATCGTCAGCATCAGATATCTTCAATTTATTCTCGGAAGAGCCTGAAGCTTCTTCTACGGCACCAAAATAATTGATCATCAGATCCAGTTGATGGGGAGCAAGATCATGAAAAAGTCCGCCACCAGAAATGGAAGGATTGGTTCTCCAGTTTGTGTCACTTGCAGCCACTAAATTTGATTTCATAGGCTGAAGGATCTGAATCTCCGCAAAGTGAGGTATACCTATAAGATCACTTTCTAAAATTTCCTTCACTTTGATAAAGGCAGGCAGCGCCCTCCTATAATGTGCAACCACCAACTTTCCTCTGCCTTCGCTCACTTTCTGTTCAATCTTTTTAGCACTTGTTCCACTTAGAGCCATGGGCTTTTCCAGATATACATGTTTTCCCGCACCAAGAGCAGCTATGGCATAATCTTCATGAGAATCCGGGGGTGTGGCGATATAAATCGCATCTACATCCGGATCGTTTATCAAAGATTCGGGATCCCTATACCATTTTGCCACCTGATGACGCTTTGCAAAATCAGCAGCCTTTTCTGCATCCCTGCGCATGACAGTCACCAGTTTTGAATTAGCAATATTCTGAAAAGCTGGTCCGCTTTTTTTTTCGGCAACGTCTCCGCACCCAAGTATTCCCCATCTGATTTCTTTCATAATCGAAATTTAGTTTGGTTTCAGAAGACTAAATTATATAAAAAGCAGGGATTTAGATAATAAAGAAAATGCATCAATTACTCAATCACCATTTATCACAGGGCAAGCTTGAACGGGGAGAAATCAAAAAGTCAAAAAAAACCTCTACCCGCGAATGAGGTAGAGGTTTTTGAACCGAGTGACACAGTTGAACACCCGATGCCTATATCGTAGTATTCCTAGTCTAAATAGCCGTCGATAAAAGCTGCAAAAAATGCTGCCCCGCCATTGTTTACTTGTGTGTAATCAGTTTTGCCAGATCTTCATCGGTTCTATTACCGTGAATTTCGATCTTTTCAAGTTCTGCTTCAATTTTGGCGTATTCTGCATCACTCAATTCCACCTTGGCGGCGCCGAAATTTTCTTCGATCCGTTCAGCCTTCCGAGAGCCTGGGATAGGCACGATAAAGTCTTTTTTATGAAGCATCCAGGCCAGGGAGATCTGTGCCGGTGTTGCCTTCTTGCTTTCTGCAAATTGGATAATCAGGTCTAAAAGCGGTTGATTGGCCACGATGTTGTCCTTATCAAACCGGGTGATCACCCTTCTGGCATCTACCCCGCTATACACATCGGTCGCCTTCACCTTTCCAGAAAGGAATCCATTTGCCAGGGGCGAAAACGGTACGAATCCGATGCCAAGTTCTTCACATACTGGAATGACATCTTTCTCAAAGCTGCGCTCCATGATAGAGTATTCACTTTGTATCGCAGTTATGGGTGTGACAGCATGGCCGCGTCGTACTTCTTCCTCAGTCGCTTGCGATTGGCCCCAACCCAGTATTTTTCCTTCTTTGATAAATTCAGCCATGCACCATGCAAATTCTTCAACCGGAATATCTTTATTCACCCGAGCTTGTGTATACAATTCCACATGGTCTGTGCCAAGCCTTTTCAAAGAACCCTCCAAATGATTCCGAATTTCCTGCATCAGACCCCCAACAGGAATTTCTTCGGCTTTCTTTCGCATCCAAAATTTGGTTGAAATAACCACCTTGTCACGGATTTCCCTTAGTGCTTCTCCAAGCAATTCCTCGTTAGCCCCATTACCATAAAACTCAGCCGTATCAAAAAATGTACAACCCAAATCATAGGCTTTCTGGATTAGCCGAATGGCTTCATCTTTGTCTGGGGCAGAACCATACCCCATGCTTAAGCCCATGCAACCATAACCGATTGAAGATACTTCAAGGCGGTTCAAATGTCTCTTTTTCATAATTTTGTAGTTTTAATTAATCTACGGATCAGCTTTAATGCTATTTTCCGTTGTCATTCTATACCCACAAAGCTACAATTACGTGAGACCTACCGTTAATGAGAATCAAACCAAAAAGTATGATTTTCAAACCTCCCTTCGCCTGAAGGATTTGGGTGCAAAGCCGGTGGTTCGTTTGAAATAGTTGTTAAAGTACGTTGGATAATCAAAGCCCAGGCTATAGGCGATGTCGGCAACACTCCAGTCCGTATATTGCAAAAGATCTTTGGCTTCTGCGACAATACGTTCTACAATATGGGCGGTTGTAGGTTTGCCGGTAACTTTTTTTACTGAACGGTTGAGGTAATTTACATGCACCGAAAGGCTCTCCGCAAAATCCTGCGCGTTTCTTAAACGAAGCGGGTCTGTGGTGCTTTCTATTGGAAATTGCCTTTCCAATAACTCCAAAAACAGATGGGTAATCCTTGCTGCGGCATTTTTTTGCATCAACCCCCTCTGTGAGGACTGGATGCTCACGGCTTCATGAAGAATAATTTCTATACAGCTCTTGATCAATTCTTTTCTATAATGGTAATCACTGTTGCGTACAGACAATATCTTTTGGTAAAGATTGGTCATGAAAGCCGCCTGATCGCTATTAAGTGGAATTATGGGCTTTATATCTGTACGAACTAAAGGTGAGTTTTGTAATAGTTTAGAACGCCCGCTGGTTACGAAAAAGGCATCAGTAAAAATACAGGCATAACCAGTATTGTCCGTCGAATGGTGAATGACGGAGTGAGCCATCTTCGGATTGGCGAAAAATAAGCAAGTGTCTTTTATTTCAGAGGTTTTATCACCATAACCAACAGTCAAATGACCTGTTATAAGCACTATTTTATAAAAATTACGCCGTCCAATGGAATGCGGCGTAGTTACCGGATTCGATATCATATGGATGTTAAAACCTTTCAATTCTAAATCCGCTACATAACGTTCGGGAATTGTGGATACAGTAGGAGTATTCATTTCACAAAATTAATAAAATCAAACCTAAATATAAATCACATAATTCACTTATTGGTTAATATGTGGGAGAAATTCCTGACATTTTCTCAAGCTTATTTTATGGTTAGGTTGGCAAAAATTTCCCTTGCGGTCGGAGGTTCCGCTTTACGCTCAAGCTCGATTTTACCCACACA
>CAMPJM010000393.1 GCA_946886805.1 uncultured Flammeovirgaceae bacterium
TAAT
Source organism: uncultured Flammeovirgaceae bacterium (assembly GCA_946886805.1). The sequence continues at coordinate 5 of CAMPJM010000393.1, forward strand.
TTTCTTTTTAAAATTAGAAAGAAAAAAGAGGTTTAGAAGTTGCAAGTGAAAAGTTTGCAACGAAAAATGACGTTAAAAACAAAAAATCAGCAGAACCGGACAGTGCTAATTTGCAAGTAGCGTTTCAAAAAGATGAAGATAAAATAGCGGCTGAAAAATTAATAGCAGCAAATATAAAACTTGCAAATCTACATAAGGATAAAGATAAAAGATTAGCAGAATTGGCCATTGTCAATATAGAACTGGCTTTTCAAAATAAGGAGAAAGATAAGCGAGCAGCAGAATTGATTCTGGCGAACAGGGAGTTGATCTTTCAAAACATCGAGAAAGATAAAAGGGCAGCCGAATTAGCTATTGCTGAAATAGAATTAGAATTTCAAAATAAAGAAAAGGAAAAAAGAGCTGCTGAGGCAAGGGTGGCGATGAAAGAACTTGCCATCCAAAGCAAAGAGAAGGACAAAGATGAAGATTTTCAATATTAAATTAAACAAGGTCGTTCCGGAATTTAATACTCTATTACATCACGATTCTTGTATAGTTGTGAATCATTAGGAATTCAGAATGTCAAACATGTGATTTATGTAACAATCAAATTTTATTGTGTAACATCTTCAGCAGAATTATCTTCACCTTTGTAAAGTAATAGTAATGCACCTTATTATATTTACAATTTTTCTGCAAAGTAAAGATCAGGCATCAGTTTTTGTGATTGTCTATTAATACCTTCAAAAAACCAACCCTTAATACTTCTTCAAAAATAGAATTACTGTATAAGAATCTATAGATATACAATAATCCTATCCTTGTTTTGTGCCTGCAAACATAACATTTCGAGCACAAAATTCCGCAACACGGAATACAAAATCAATTATTTAAAATAATTCTGGAATTTCCAGTCTCTCCCGAACACGGGAAACAAAAAAATTAAACATAAAGATATGAAGTTTTTTAAAATTCAGTTAATTGCCTTACTCTCTATCCTTTTTATGGTGGGATGTAATAAAGAAGATGACAATGTATCTCCTTTGGAGGGTGCACCTTTAGTTACTTCCACCAATCCGGTAAGTGACCAAACCGAAGTTGGTATGAGTAATATTATAAGTGTTTCATTTAACATGGAAATGGACCCTGCTTCATTGACCTCCTCTACATTTACTTTAAGCCAAGCAGGTACAAATATTTCAGGTACGGTAGATTACCAAGACTCGACTGCAATTTTTACTCCCGATGCGTCACTGGAGGCTAATAAAGTCTACGTTTGCATGATATCAGAAAATGCCAAGAACAAAGACGGGATATCTTTAGGAGTTGATTATTCTTTTACCTTTACAACAGGAGCTAAAGTTGATGTTATTATGCCTACGATATCATCTACTTATCCTGAACATAACACTATTAATATTGCCCGTAACCAGGCAATCACAATAAAATTTAGTGAAGCTATGAACCCCTTAACTATTAATGCTTCAACTTTTACTTTGAGAAATGGCACGAACAGTATTTCAGGGAAGATTTCTTATTCAGACTCAACGGCTAAATTTACGCCAAACGAGATCCTTCAAGCCGGAAAAACTTATTTCGCAAATATTACTAATGCACAAGATTTAGGTGGCAATAAATTAGCAACAAATAAAGAATGGACCTTTACTACAGGTGGAAGTACTGTAACATTAGACCCTGTATCAATTGGAACTGCCGGTAATTATGTAATTCTTGCCAAAACTGCAATCAATAACAGTTCTACTTCTACCATCACAGGAGATTTGGCCTTAAGTCCTGCTGCAGCTTCATACATTACAGGGTTATCGATTACGAAAGCGACAGGTTTCGCAACCTCTGCACAAGTAACCGGGAAAATATATGCAGCAGATATGGCAGATCCAACTCCTGTTAATTTAACAACAGCAGTGGAAAACATGATCACTGCCTACAATGATGCAGCAGGAAGACCATCTCCAGATTTCTTTGAATTAGGAACAGGAAATATTGGTGGAAAAACATTAGTTCCCGGCCTTTATAAGTGGACTAATACTGTTACTTTGCCATCAGATATTACGATTTCAGGCGGGGAAAATGATGTATGGATATTCCAGATAGCTGGCGATTTAACTATGAGTTCTGCAGTAAACATTACCCTCGAAGGTGGTGCCCAGGCTAAAAATATATTCTGGCAGGTTGCCGGCGAAACTACAATTGGCACTTCCGCTCACTTTGAAGGAATTATATTATGTATGACTGGTATTACTTTTCAAACAGATGCCTCTCTTAAAGGAAGAGCTCTTGCTCAAACAGCAGTAATTCTTGACAAGAATGTGGTCACAAAACCCTAAATGGGAACGAATAATACTTGTTAAAATTTAAAAAGGCTGCCCCGAAAATGGCAGCCTTTTTAAGTTAAAAGCCTATGATCCGTGTTTCGTCGACGAAATTTTCTTTAACCTTGGCAACATAGGAGCGTTTTTGTCCTGATAAACTTCTGAACTTTCAATGAGCTGATTCAAAAGTTGAATCGCTTCAATGATATGCGGACCTTTATTCAGCATTACGCATTCTGCTGTGGTAGCATTGACTGCATCAGTTATTTCAGAACGTGATGGAAGGCCTTTTTTCGCAAGGTTTTCAAGTACTTGGGTTGCCCAAACGACAGGAACATGGCTGGCGTTGCAAATGGCTATCATTTCTTTCTGGATGCTGCCCATTCTTTTCCATCCGGCCTCAATGGCCAAATCTCCCCTGGCAATCATTACCCCTATTTTTTTTGTCTTCATCGCCGCAAAAAGGATTTGACTGAGGTTATCATAGCCTCTCTGTGTTTCTATCTTTAAGATGATTCCTAGTACATCTTTCACACCTAGTATTTCCAGCTCGTTGAGCATGTCTTCAACGTCCTGGGGAGAATTAACAAATGAAAAATTTACGGTGTCTCCATGTTTTGCAATAAACTTCAAATCTTCTTTGTCTTTTTGAGTTAGTCCACTGATATCCAAACCTGATTCGGGAAAGTTTATCCCTTTATCGGCTTTTAAATTGGCTGCCCCTGAACTTGCATGTATTATTCTAACTTTGAGCTTATCCGCTAATTTTTTTTCAATTACTCCTTTTATTTTTCCATCATCAAAATAGACAGGGTCTCCCTTTTTTACATTCTCAAGAGCTTCCGGAAGAGTACAAGAAACGTAAGCTGCCTCTATCACCTCGTCATTTTTGTTAATTTGCGTTGGGGAGCCTACTATCGCGTCTTTATATAAAAAAAGTATGTCATCATTCTTGAGATATATTGATTGTTCTATTGCTGGTATTTCACCGACCGCACATGAACCATAAGCAGCTTCCAATTCGGCTCCTGTTCCTATATAAAAAGAGTCATAGCAATTGGTAATTACTTCCTTATTAGCAATTTCAACTACTTTTAAATTTCGCTGTACTCCCCCTGTATCCTTAAAATTAATCATATCATTCACAGATAGTTTCGAAAGCCATTCTGGAGGTACAGGCAAATTATCAGGTTCGTCATTCTCTTTTTTTTCAGGTACAAGCTTTACAACAGCCGGGAGAATTATCTCTCCATATTCATTAGTGAGAATGGAAAATAGTTTGATTTTTGGCCCTGCTTTGATCTCTCCAGTTCGAATTTTAGGGCCTCCTACATCCATTGTTATGGCTACTTTCTTATTAAATTTCGCACTGGCTTTTTTAATATTTTCGATCATTTTGATCCATTGATCAGGGCCATCATGAGCACAGTTGATTCGTGCGCAGTCCATGCCGCCTTCAACCATTTTTTCAACAAGCTGGTAATCATCAACCGCAGCAGAAGGCATGGTGACCATAATTCTAAGCCTTCGGTTTTTAGGTGCTTCACCAAAAAGTAAAGCAGTATTGGCCTTCAGTTTTTTTTGACTTTGTTTAATTGATATAGTGTTTTCTACGGGCAATTCCACCTTTTCTCCCAACAAGTTGTTAAGGAAAAAGAGGGTTGTGTCCAAACTTGCTTCCACGTGAGCTTCCGCTCGAGCTAGCCTGGACATGCCCAGATAGCCAAGTTTTCGCTGGAGTTTTCTCATGTCAAAAGAACGCAAAGTCAGATAGTTCACTAAATTGGCGGCACTTTTTCTATACGACTCATGAACCTGCAGGATAAGGCTCTGCTCCTTCTTCTCATCCTGATGTACCTCATTTAAAAGCCATTCGACCTTCTCTTTAATTGCTTGTATTTTATGTAATTTCATAGATTCTGAAATGGACTTTAATATATTATACAAATTAGAGGTAGTTATTTTGTTACATGCCCTTAAATTGGAACAACAAGAATAGGAATATCGGATTCACTGATCACATCAGAACTTGTATCACCTATTATGGCTTTATAAAAAAACCCATGATCTCTCCGGCCAATTACTATTAAATCTATTTTTAACTTGTCTGCTTCTTCTAAAATTGTTTCAACCGTCGGTCCTTGGATTAACAACCCCTCTGCTTCTACTCCCTTCATGTTGATTTCATTGCTCACATTTTGAAGAATTCTATGTTCTTCTCTCATTTCTTCGGCTTGGCTATCTCTTATATACTGTGGACCTACCCCGTAGCCTACAAAATCAGGCTCCGGAGCTGCAATATGGAGCAACCAGATTTTGGCAGAAAATTTCATACCGATCTCGATTCCTTTCTCAAGCAGTTTTTGATAGTTCTTATTAAAATCTATGGCAATAAGTATATTTTTCATGATGGAAAATATTATAGGTCAGACATTACTAAAGCCT
>CAMPJM010000394.1 GCA_946886805.1 uncultured Flammeovirgaceae bacterium
ATATGGAACCGATTGGTGCCCCAAGTCATCTGTTTTGCGCAATTACATGCAAAGTAAATGGATAGAATTTGACGATTTTAACGTAGAGACGGATACCGAAGCTAATACCAGGGTTCGTACACTTTACGAAGGAGAATTAAAGTTTCCTACGGTAATGATAGGCAAGGATTTTATTAAAAATCCAACCGTGCCGCAACTCAATGAATTTTTAAAAAAACACCACATCGATTATTGAGGATAGAAATTCGGATAAACAATAATTCAATCTTTAATAAAAATATTACACAATGATAGATCCTAGATTTCCGGTTTTGACCCAAAAACAAATCAATATCCTTAAGGGATTTGGTACTGAAATAACCTTTGAAAAAGAGACCGCACTTTTTCACGTTGGCGACAGCTACTACGATTTTTATGTCGTTTTGGATGGAGAGGTAAATATAAATGATCCACATGATGATAATCGTGTTTTGGTAACCCACGGTATTAATGAGTTTACCGGCGACAACAGCATGTTGTCAAATAGAAGCATACCATTTAATGCGTATGCATCCCAAGGAGCTAGCGTGCTGCGCATAAAGCCGGATATCCTGAAAGAGATCATATCCAGGCACAGCGATATAAGTGATGTCCTTTTAAGTGCATTTCTTCTAAGGCAAGAGGTAATGTTAAAAGAGTTCAGTGGTGGGATAAAGGTGATTGGCTCCGAAAAATCCAAGGAGACCTATGGTCTGCGGGACTTCATGGATAAAAACCACATCTGGCACTCGTTTCTCAATATTGATGAATCCATTGAAGCCAAGGAACTTTTGGTAAGCTTTAACCTTAGTTATGCGGATCTGCCGTTAATTATCAGCTTGTCCGGTGAAATTTATAAAAATCCCACTATTACTGAACTGGCGAGATTAACAGGGGTATTGATGGAGTTTGAAGATTCTATCTATGACGTCCTGGTAGTCGGGGCAGGGCCTTCCGGATTGGCAGCGAGTGTATATGCCGCCTCAGAGGGGTTAAGCGTAGTGACCATTGATGGCAATGCTCCCGGTGGGCAAGCAGGGAAAAGTACAAAAATAGAAAACTACCTGGGCTTTCCAACGGGTATATCAGGACATGACCTTGCTAATAAGGCCTATCTCCAGGCGCAGAAATTTGGGTGTACGATATCCATTCCGCATAAAGCGGAAAAAGTTGAATATAATGGCGACTACTTTACCCTATGTGCGTCTAATGAAAAACTTATTAAGGCAAAATCACTTATAGCTGCCACTGGTGCCGAATATAGACGACTTCCTATCGACAACATTGAAACATTTGAAGGAAGTGGTGTTTTTTATTCCGCTACGGGAATGAATGCCTCTTCTTGCAAAAATGAATTGGTCGGTGTTGTAGGAGGTGGAAATTCAGCAGGCCAGGCTGCATTGTTTTTGGCTGATCACGCGGCCGAAGTCCATGTGATTATCCGTGGGAATGACCTTGGTGACAAAATGAGCGATTATTTGGTCCAAAGAATTTATTCCTCACCCAACATTATTGTTCACAAAAACAGCAATGTAATCCAACTAAACGGTGCGCACCACTTGCAGTATTTAGTGCTGGATACTGACGGGAAAACGAAAATTATCGGGATAACCAACTTATTCACTTTTATAGGTGCAAAGCCCTGTACAGAGTGGTTAAATGGAATAGTAGCTATGGATGATAAAGGGTTTGTTTATACAGGGGCAGATGTCCCTGAAACAGCTATGACCACATGTTCCATTTTCGAGCGAAGAAAACCACAGTCGCTGGAGGGTAACGTGCCTGGTTTTTTCGCTGTAGGAGATGTAAGGAAAGGTTCTGTAAAGCGGGTGGCTTCTGCAGTGGGAGAAGGATCTATGGCAATTAGTCAGGTTCATCAATACCTGGCTGAATTAAAAATGAACAAAGTAGAACATCAGTGATGGAGGATGCAGAAAAATATTGTCAACGGCTAAATGAGTAGGAATTCACTACCACTAAGATCGAGGTATGTGAAGAAGGTGGTAGATCTGTGACAAATGGATACACTTACGACGCTGCCAAACTTTCTGAACGGTACTAACTTATAAATCATTCCAAAATCAGTACCTCCATAAACATTTTGAAGCAACCGGCCACCCTGTTTTACTTCAATTTTACGCCGGGCTTTTGTAAAAATTTACCTCGTGATTTATAGATAAGCTCAAGAGAGCTTTGTACTAACCCAGTGTTTTTGTTCAATTTTATCCACTTTAAAAAACGAATTATGAAACGCATCAAATCATCAATAGCCACATTTATCTTCATTTTAATCAACTTAAACACAAGTATCATGGCACAAATAATTCCAGGGGAAAAAGACCCGAACATTTCAAAAGACACCCGTGTATTTTTAAAAGCGCTCAACAGTGGAGATGGACCACCTTTGGAGAAATTATCTCCTGAAGATGCTCGTCAAGTCCTTGTAGGTGCGCAAAATTCCGTATCCTATGATTACAGCGATATTGAAGAATCAGAAAGAACCATTACCCAGGATGGTCAAAAAATCACCATTCATATCGTAAAGCCGAAAGGTGCCAAAGATAACCTCCCGGTATTTATGTTCTTCCATGGGGGAGGATGGGTGCTTGGGGACTACCCAACACACAAACGTTTAGTAAGGGATTTGGTCGTGAAAAGTGGTGCAGTAGCTGTCTTTCCGGATTACACGCCTACACCCGATGCCCAATTCCCCGTGGCTATTAATCAAGGGTATGCTGCCACTAAATGGGTTTCTGAAAATGGAGCAGAAATAGGCGTTGATGGCTCCCGATTGGCTGTTGCCGGGAACAGTGTGGGAGGGAACATGTCGACTGTCGTATCCTTAATGGCCAAAGAGAAAAATGGTCCTAAAATAGCTTTTCAACTTTTGCTATGGCCACTTGTTGACTCAGACACGAAGCGTCCGTCTTACATGAAGTTTGCGCAAGGCAGGTTCCTGACTACACCAATAATGGAATGGATGTGGGATATGTATATACCTAATCCCGACGACCGTAAGCACAAATATGTCTCTCCAATTAATGCGTCCTTAGAAGAATTAAAAGGGTTGCCGCCCGCGTTGATCCAGGTTGCTGAAAATGACATCCTGTATGATGAAGGCGTTGCTTATGGCCGCAAACTGGATGAAGCTGGTGTTCCAACAACACTTACGGTTTATAAAGGAATGATACACGATTATGGGATGCTAAATCCATTATCACACATTCCAGGGGTGCAGGAAGCATTGAATCAAGCTGCAGCCGTATTGCGTGAAGCCTTATTTGGCAGGTAAACCTTTTAGTTTATTAGAAAACAGTGTCAACTAACGTTGGCATTGTTTATAAAAGTCTATAGTAAAAAAAATAGGGCATGTTCACCATCTAAAGACAAGCAACTATCAAAACAACTATAAAAATGAATAGCGTAATCACATTAGGAAAACGGCCGATAGGAAAACCAAAAAAGGAAAGTTTCGAGTTTAAAGAAGAAGAATATCCTGGTATTAAGAAAGGAGAGATTCTATTAAAAACGATATATGTATCTGTAGATCCCTATCTCAGGGGAAGGATGAAAGAAGAAGATTCTTTCATAGAACCATTTAAACTAAATGAGCCACTTAGCTCCATGATTATTGCAGAGGTTGTAGAATCAAAAAACGATTATTATAAAAATGGAGATCACATTAGCGGAATGCTGTCCTGGAAACAATTCCAAAGCCATTCTGGAAATGGCTTAAATAAATTAGTGAATACTACTAAAGATATTCCGCTTTCAGCTTATTTGGGCGTGTTAGGTCTGACAGGAATTACTGCTTATTTAGCTTTAAAAAAAATCGGAACTCCTAAAACAGGTGAAACCTTACTCGTATCTGGAGCTGCTGGGGCTGTAGGAAGTATTGTGGGGCAAATAGGAAAAATAAACGGCTGTCGTGTAGTAGGAATAGCAGGATCTGATGAGAAAATAAACCACCTGATTCAAGATTTTGGTTTTGATGCCGGTATTAATTATAAAATCTCGAAAGATATTAATCGGGAGATATCGGCAAAATGTCCAAATGGTGTGGATATTTATTTTGATAATGTTGGAGGGAAGATTCTTGATACAATAATGCATCACATCAATGAATTTGCAAGAATTGTTAACTGTGGGGCAATATCTAATTACAATAAAGAAAGAATCCCTAATGGGATGCGGTTAGAGGGTATTTTAGTAGAAAAAAGAGCTAAGATGCAAGGATTTTCAGTACTTGATCATAATGATGATTTTACCGAAGCTGTTGAGCAACTTAGTGAATGGCTTCAGGAAAACAAGATTCAATATGACGAAACAATAAGAAAGGGTTTCGACAATATTCCAAATGCATTTATAGAGATTTTTGCGGGCAAAAATATGGGTAAAATGCTTGTGGAAATTTGAGTTGAAGCAATTTGATTTAACTATTGGTAAAATAAAGTCCCACAAACTTTTTCACAAAAATTAAATACAAAAAAATGAAAACACCACAAGAAACTATCGAACTTTTTTTAGCAAACACGACTAATCCCGATGTTATTACATCAGTTGTTGATGAAAATGCTATTTACATTTCATTAAATTTTAACAACCCAGAGTTACAGAAAATTCTGCGCTGGGCCGGAACCCATCATGAGGGTGCAAAAGGTTTCATTGATACTTTTGCTGGCGTTAATGAGTTTTGGGCGATTCAGGCTTTTGAAGTGCAGGATATCTTTTCAGAAGATGAAAAG
>CAMPJM010000395.1 GCA_946886805.1 uncultured Flammeovirgaceae bacterium
TCTTTAACCTTATCAGAATTGTATAACAATTAAGAAAAAAAATAATGTTTTGGAAATATAATTAATCGTCAAAAAATTTGTTTATTGCAGGTAAGTTATTAATTTAAGAGCTTAATTTTTGATTTTTTGAAGCTATGGGCGTTTTTTAACTCATTTTATCCACACCTTATGAAAAAACTACTACTACTTATTACTGTTGGATTTTTAACGATCGGTTTTGGAATGGCACAGTCGGTCAACTATTGGACTCCTGCCAACTCTTCAAATGTAAGTTCTTCATCGATTACGACACAATCCATTCCCGCTAACCGTCTTATTTTCGGTTTAGAATTAAATGAATTCAAAAGGGCTTTATTAAAGGCACCACATCGGGAAAATTTAGCTGCCAAACCAGCTTTGATCATGTCTTTTCCTAATGCTGAAGGCAACTTTGAAAGGTTCAGCATCATGGAAGCTCCATTATTGCCTAAACAGCTACAGGAAAAATACCGATTTATCAGGTCTTATGCGGGTCAGGGAGTTGACGACCCTACTTCTACTATTCGGTTCAGCATTTCTAAAAAATATGGATTTCACGGAATGGTGCTCTCCGGAGCCAATAATACCTACTTTATCGATCCGTATAACATAGCAGACAATAGCTTTAGTGTATATGCAAGAAAAGATTTGGAAGGAAGGTCTTCTGATTTCGTTTGCCTTACCGAAGAAAACATAGACCTTTCTTCATTAAGCGATGAGGAAACTTTTCAGACCCAAGCAACAAATGATAAGAAGCTAAGAAAATACAGATTAGCACTTTCCTGCAATGCCGAATATGGCAATCTTTTTGCCGGATCAGGAACAGACGCTCAGAAGAAGGCAAATATTCTTTCGCAAATGAATATTACCATGACCAGGGTAAATGGGATCTATGAGAGAGATCTGGCTATTACCATGGAATTGGTTGCCAATAATGACGACATCATTTATTACGGCAACACGTCTTCTGATCCATGGGGCACAGAATTTAACGATAAAACCCAACAGGTAATTGACACTGAAATAGGAAATGCCAATTACGATATCGGGCATAATTTCAATACATCCGGCGGCGGAAATGCAGGCTGCATAGGCTGTGTTTGTCAGGCTGGGAGCAAGGGAAGTGGCTACACAGGAAGATCAAATCCTACCGGCGACGCCTTTGACGTAGATTATGTAGCCCACGAAATGGGACATCAATTTGGCGGCTTCCATACAATGAATACCTGTAAAAGAAGTGGAAGCGGCTCAACAGAAGTAGAACCTGCAAGTGGGAGTTCTATTATGGGGTATGCTGGCATCTGCGACACGAATATCCAATCCAATAGCGATGATTATTTTCATTATGTAAATATCAGGGATATCTCTGCAAATGTTCAAGGAGGTGTTAGTTCTGGCTGTGCACAGATTATAAACCTATCCAATAATCCCCCAACAGCAAATGCCGGTTCGGATTATACAATTCCAAAATCAACCGCCTTTGTGTTAACCGGACAAGGATCAGATCCTGATGGTGATGCACTAACTTATACCTGGGAACAAAACGATCCGGAAAGAGGACCTACCAACGGTGCACCACAGTCTACTTGGGCTCAGGGGCCAATGTTCAGGTCCAAAAAAGGAACTTCTTCTCCGCAGAGGTTTATGCCCCAGGTTTCCGATGTAATCGCCGGGAATCTTACCCCCACCTGGGAAGTCATTCCCTCAGTAGCAAGAACCATGGAATTTGCTTTGACGGTTAGGGATAACAATGCAGGAGGAGGACAAACTTCAGACGATTTAATGACGGTAACTGTGAGTGGCACATCTGGTCCATTTGTTGTAAATGCGCCGAATACCAATGTATCCTGGGGAGTGGGACAGTCCCAAACGGTCACATGGAATGTTGCAAATACCAATGTCTCCCCGGTGAGCTGCTCTACGGTAAATATTAAACTCTCAACAGATGGGGGGCAAACTTATCCGGTAACTTTGGTCGCCAACACTGCAAATGATGGCTCTCAATCAATCACCGTTCCCAATAATATTTCTACAACTTGTAGAATAAAAGTAGAGGCAGCGGATAACATCTTCTATGATATTTCGAATGCTAATTTTACAATCACCGGGGCAGTTGCCTGCAACGCCACAGTGCCTGTAAATCTTGCCGCATCCAATTTAGGAGCTTCTACAGCAACATTAACCTGGAATGCAGTTTCTGGTGCAACTTATGATGTTCGATACAGACCAACAGGCACAAGCTCCTGGACTACTGTAAATGCAAGCACAAACACCCTCAACCTCACCACTTTAAATGCAACAACAGCTTATGAGGCACAGGTGAGAAGCAAATGCAACACTACCAACTCCGCCTTCAGTTCTTCTGTTAATTTCACAACTACCAATAGTCAGAACAGCTATTGCAGTGCGAATGGCAACAGTACCAGCGATGAACACATAGGACGGGTACAGCTTGGAACAATCAATAACAGTTCTGGAGCTTCTTCAGGAGGATACGGGGATTTCACCGCATTGTCGACTGATTTGGCACAAGGCTCGTCCAACACCATTACCATTACACCATCCTGGGCAAGCACACAATACAATGAGGGCTATGGTGTTTGGATAGATTACAACCAGGATGGGGACTTTTCCGATTCTGGCGAACAGGTTTGGAGCAAATCCCCATCACAAACCAATCCCGTGAGCGGCACCTTTATTGTACCGGGTTCTGCGGCGACTGGCCAAACAAGAATGAGGGTTTCCCTACGATACAATGCACTTCCATCACCATGCGGCTCGTTTAATTATGGTGAAGTAGAAGATTATACCGTAAATATCACTCCTTCTTCCAGTGGAGGTTGTGTCGATGTAACCCTGTCGCTAACGTTTGACAACTATCCGGAAGAAACCAGCTGGGCCTTGAAGAATGAATCAGGTACAACTGTAGCTTCAGGTGGAAATTATGGCTCAGCAGGTGATGGAGCCACTATTACAGACGTGAGCTGTTTGCCAGCCGGGTGCTATACATTTACCATAAATGATGCATACGGAGATGGCATTTGTTGTACGTATGGAAATGGCTCCTATACATTAAAAGATGCTTTTGGAACACTTCTATCCGCTGGCAGTGCCTTTGGTACTTACGAAACAACTAACTTTTGTATAGGAGGAGGTGCTAAGGAATCAAGAGGTATGATAGCGGTAGCGGGCGATAAACAAGCCTTTACAAGCAGTGAAATATATCCAAATCCGGTAGAGGACTTCTTAAATATTCGGGTAACGGGCAATAGCATGCGAAATTTGAAAGTCACAAATGCCAGTGGAGCGGAAATAAGGAATATCAAAATTGAAAAAGAAGGCATTGATGTTTCAAATCTCTCTACGGGAGTATATTTTATTTCTATTGAAACCAATAAAGATGTTATTGTGAAGAAATTTATTAAAAAATAAAATCGGCTCTACCATTATCTTAGTTGAAATAACTAAACTCAATTACTGCACTTTCAATAGTGCGTCATTGCCCCAACGGGATGCCTGTGGCACGAACGGTGCAACCTTGAAGTGGGATATCGAAAGTAAATGTAGATGATTTTAGAACAGTAGAAGTTCGATATACAAAAGAGTGCGGCAATCCCTTACGATAACAGTCTAGGCAAGGGATAGACTTACGAATACAGGCGGATTACGAAAATGAGGCAAAGGAAAGTCTACGTTTTATTGGGGGATTGCCACACTTTGCTGATCGTCAACTTTGGTTGTTTGAATTATCCGCTACTGTCATTTTATCAAACTGCTTTTGGAAAGGCCGTTTATAATGACGCTGTTTTTGGTGCGTATTTTTAGTCCTAAAAAAGGAAGTTCCAACAAATTCGTGGTAGAACCCTCAAAATTTAAAGGTTTTGATATTTTTTAACTGCCCAGATATTCAGATAATCAATTTCAAACGTTTCATGAAAATTATTTTCTCTATTCTCTCGATTTTTTTAATGTCTTTTTCCTGTGAAAATGTTTCGCTGCAAGACGAGATCAAAATGATTGAATTTAATTCAGGAGGAATGAGTGGATATCATGAGCAAATAAAAATATCAAAGGATAGTATAGAAATTATAATTGAGCAAAGAAGAACAGAAGAACCTACAAAAAAACACCAAGAGAAAATAAGTAAAGAAGATTGGTCGGAATTAATCCAAACTATTGAGAATTTAAATTTTTCAGAGATAGGTTCATTGGAGTCGCCCACCATGAAACGTGCGTACGATGGCGCCATGCATTCGGAAATCACTATTTACACCCTTAGTAATAAATACGTAAGCCCTTCTTTTGATGATGATAATCCACATGAAAAATTGCAACCACTCATGGATACCATTCGAGAATTGGCAGAGAAAGTCGAAGGCAGGCCGGAACAATGATTTTATGACTGAGTGATTGTTTTGATTTTGTTACTGCCCAGAATTTCTTTGATGGCTAACCTGGGTGTCCTAGTATATTATTAGCCACAACTTAAGCGAGCTTTTCTAACCTATAAGGTTTCCAAAACCTTATAGGTTTTTTTTTTAAAAGTACCGGTCTACCAAAATTCATAAAAGAATCTCCATCAGAAGTTGTTTCAAACGATTTCGACCTACCGAACTAACGGATTTCTCCCCCTTTATCCCCGCCTTCATCAATAGATTTGTCCTATAAAATTAAAAAACCCAAGGGCAGCAAACAAAAACCATAGCCTTTCAAAACAAAAATAATAGCATAATGAAAAGATG
>CAMPJM010000396.1 GCA_946886805.1 uncultured Flammeovirgaceae bacterium
AGATGAAACAACAATTTTAATATCTGAAATGTGGGTTGAAAAACATTTCCAAGGTTTACTTAATAGGAATCATTTGGGGAAATCAGAAATACTGTGAAAGGAGATTGGCAGCAAGCAAGAGTATAAATCAGCCATGTTACTATTTTGAAATAACGTTTAAAAACTAATAAATTAGAACAAAACAGGACGGATCTCCTGTCTATGTCTTAAGTGATAAGAAATTGTTTTTCGCTGTCCGCCTTGAGGCGAATTTACTCACATCCATTTCTTTGGACAGTAAAAATTTAAAAAAAGATTTACCTTGCAGCTTACAAGTTTGCATTATGCTGACCATCCGTAAATAATGAGGAAACTGAAATTCCCCAAATGAACCAGATATCTTTCTTTGAACACAAATATGTCTAATACCATTTTCAGCGGCATTGTTGTGCCAATTTATTCCATCCTGGTTAATAAATGTAAAAAGGCTATGCTTGTACCGCTTCAATCGTTTTTGGTACAAAACGCATAGTTCTGATTTATATGTTTTTACTTCCACAGTTTCTTTGTAAAATTTATCAACCTTTTTTTGATACTTTGCTAAAAAATGCTTTTTCAAACCATGGTGATGGCATTCCTGAATAATTGGAATGATTAGATTTCGAATCTCGCATACAAAAGATTCGTACTCGGTGTCAAAAGGATTACTCCACAAACTATTATTTATATCACGAATAAAGTGAACCCAGCATTTTTGTTGGGCACAGTCAATAGCATCATATCCTGCAAAAAAATCAGAGATTAACACGCCTCTGTAACCTCTGAGAAAATCTTTAGCAATGATTGCGTCACGAGTTTTTGAGAACTTAAAAGTAATATACTTGTCGGTGGTAAAAACCCAAACATATTGGTTTTCCCCTCTAATACTAACGGTTGTTTCATCAACATGAATAAAAGAGCATTTAAGAATATTTTTGGTTATTTCATGCTCTGTCTCTTTATACAACTCACTAAAATCCTGAACAAATTGACAGCCATAGGCTGAACCAACTTTATCATTTATTATTCCGAGGATGCCGTTGGTTATTTTGGAGAAAGGTAGTTGTAACTCTATTCTTTGAAAAACATACCATGCTTTGTAATTATGGCCATACAACCGCCTGCTTAACTGCCTGATGTACAGAGGAGGGTAAGAACAATCACAAATTGGACAAACGCCGTGAATACCAATGTTTTCAGTTATAATCTTCCTTATACCATTTTTCCCAAACACCAAATCAATGAGAACCCTTTTAGAGGTTATTTTTGATTTGGTCAACTTACGCTCAGGATGTTTATAGCAATACTTATCTGCTGGTACAATAATAGTTTTATTTGGCTTTTGCATACTCTTCCCTAGCCATATAAAGCCTTTTTTGCCCTTTTCTTTCGGTTTTATCTTTTTTACTTCTTTTTTTATAAGATCGACCTTGATTTTTTTTCGGTCATAGTTGTGATGAGCCATATTAAAAACCAGACTAAACTGATCATGTACATCTTGGCTAATGGTAGATGCTATTTTTTTCGGATTCTGAACAAATTCAAGATCATTTGATACATCTGCCGTCGCCTGTATTCGAGCCAGCTCTTCGATCAATCCTTTCACCGCAGCACAATCTTCCTGGTTATACACTATTATTCTTTTTTTATATTCTGCCTTACCTTCTTTCCAATAATTCCTCCATACGATGCTCTGTAAACCAGAAGCTTTTTCATCTGTCCATTTCATTCCCAAAACGTACCCCAATTCCTTTAGTCCATTTGAGTAAGTTGGGAAGTAAATTCTACCGAAAATATTTCTATTTACGTTGACAAGCCTACTAATAAGCCTACTAATGTTCGTACTATACCGCTTGGCCAACATGCCAAAAACTTTGGATTCAAAACTGCCATAATGATAAATCAAGGCCTGCGGATAGCTCTCAAGGAGATCTCTTAGTTTATTCCAGGAGGATTCTTCATCTTCTTTCGTATCGGCCCAAAATGAATAATACGTCTGATTACCATTTTCTAAGATTAAAGCTCCAAATAAATAGAAAAAATCTTCATCAGGTAAACCTTCAATGTCCAGATAGATTTCAATTGGTTTTCTTTCCAGGGTTGGAAGTTTTTGAATGTAGGTTTTTCCCGTCCTAATTGCCAGCGCTTGTAACTCCGGCTTAAAAACAATTACCGGATTTTTGACATGTTTATTTTTCCTGCGTGGTTTATAGATGTATGAAAGCTGCTTTAGGGTAAATATTCCTTTCTTTTCAAGCTTATTTATTTGCTTGGATGTTATGCGATCGAGCAGCGTCAAATTGTCTTCTTTTAAAGCTTGGGCTTTGCATATACTTAAAAAAGAACATTGGGGACAATGTTTATTAAGCATTAATTTTGGTTCCCTAACTTTGAATTCCTGAATATCATTTATTGCTACATTTAAATCCTCTTTTAATCTATCTAGCTTTACCCGCTTCTGCTCCATATTCCTGTTTATGAAAAATGCATTAACAGGATATTTACCTTGAGTTTTTTCGAGGAGTAGACATAAAAAAGCCAATTCCATTCTATTTTCTTTTAAAATTTTCTGAGTCGGGAGAAAAATACAAGGTTCATAATAATGATTACCTAACAAAGACTTCCCTTCCCTTCTAAGTAATAACTGGCAATCAAATTCGAAATGTTCGATTTTCAACCTCGCTCCCCAAACCGCAGGAAATCCCTTTTTGAGATCACTTCCCGTGTACAGGTGAGTATCATTTTTTCTGTAGTAAGCTTCTGTTGTTTTTTCTTTGGCTTTAAATTCTAGTAATTCAAAATCAGTGTGCTCGGGTTTTTTATCTGAAAGCAATAGTAAATTAGCCTTACGAGGACATTGAAAATAGGCAGCGATATGATAGGGGCTAATTAGCATACTCTAAAAAAAAATTCTTTTTTTAACAGAAAGAAGAGTTCTTGAGAATCGGATCCAACCTTTTTTCTGTAAGCAAAGTTATTTTAATATGTCATCATCGTGTAGTAGGAGGATAATGCATCCATGTTGTAATCTTAACTTGCTATTAATCAATTTGTTAATAAATAGATGTTGCGCTATAGCTACTTCTATTTCTTTGACTAAATTACGCAGCCAAAATATACGCCATCAGCTTCAAATCACTTACCAAATGGTTCGAGTTTTGTACCAGCGGGATCACTGGAAGTTAAAAAGCCCTCAAAATAACTAATTTTGAGGGCTTTTTAATTATATAGAATACTTTGAATTTTACAAGTTGCTGATTTATAATGGATCAAGCCGAAAAGTTGGGGGGAATCTGGAAAAAGTTTTATTTTGCAATAAAAACGACTTGGACAATTCTGCTTTAGAACTCATCTTGCCCGATGGCATGCTCGACTATTTTGATGTCACCGCTTTTAACAAATCAGCAAATGATTATACAATACATTTGGCTGAAAAAAATCTTTTCCCTACGGAGTTTAATGGCCAAAAACTGGTGTCTAAGGGTTTCCTTGATGAAATTACAATCAGTGATTTTCCTATTCGTGGGAAAGCCTGTTACCTAAAAGTGAGACGCAGGCGATGGCTCAATGAGGATATGAGCAAGATAGTAGCCCGTGATTGGGAACTGGTGGCAAAAGGAACGCGAATGACTAAGGAATTCGCGGCTTTTTTAAAAGGAATACATCGATACAACTCCGGTAAGCTGTAAAAGCCTGGGCCAATATTTTCATGTAAATGGTAAGCTCCTGGAAGAGCAATATGCTGCCCATTTGAGCGACTATACCGACTGGGACCAGCTTGATCATTCAGAAGACCATGTTGTTTTTCCTGATAATGTAGGTGAGTACCTTAGCATTGATGAGACCGCTCTTTCGCGGGGAGAGCTTTACACCATAGTCACCAATAAGGCCGCTAAAGGGAATAAAGGGAGTCTGGTAGCCATGGTCAAAGGTACAGACAGCGATAGAATAAAATCCATTCTGCAAAGAAAGATCCCACTCGATAAAAGGAAGATGGTTAAAGAGGTAACACTTGACATGGCTGCCAGCATGGAACAAATAGTCCGCAAGACCTTTACAAAAGCCACATTGGTCACTGATAGGTTTCATGTTCAAAAGCTTGCCTATGATGCTGTCCAGCAAATGAGGATAGAACTTCGATGGGAAGCAATGGAACAGGAAAACAAAGAGATAGCGTTGAGCAAGGAAATAGGAAAGCCATTCATTGCTGCTAAACTTGAAAATGGTGATACCAGAAAGCAGTTGCTGGCAAGAAGCAGGTATATCCTTTCTAAGAGGAAAGACAATTGGTCAGGCTCGCAAATCCTACGTGCAGAAATACTGTTCAAACTTTACCCTCAGTTGGAGCAAGCTTATGAATTATCACAGCAGTTAGGTGAGATCTACCACCGTGTAAAGGACAAAGGTGTTGGTTTTACAAAACTGGCCAGGTGGTATGATAAGGTTGAAAAAGCCGGATTTAAATCTTTCAATACGGTTGCCAGAACCATCCAGGCACATTACCTAACCATACTAAATTACTTTGAGCGGAGAAGCACCAACGCTGCTGCTGAATCTTTTAACGCTAAGATCAAAGCTTTCAGAAATCAATTCAGGGGTGTCAGGAATGTCAGTTTCTTTATTTATAGACTTGCTAAGATCTATGCATAATCCTATTGCCCCCCAGAGATGTTGCTTGATCCTTTATAATCACCTATAAATTCGAGTACCAATGGGTTTATCGGGGGCTTTGTATGT
>CAMPJM010000397.1 GCA_946886805.1 uncultured Flammeovirgaceae bacterium
CATCACAGGGATAAGAAAAGAATAATTTATCAGTTTGGAGCTTGATCAAGCCTTTGGGACAAATGATCCCAATTTAGATACCGTGGCGAGAGGTTCTGAAACGCCTGCATAATAAAGGTGTAAGGTAGTGTTAATCTTAAATTTTAAGGAGATGACGAGACGATACGGGGCGGATTGATGTCAGAAACCATCAGATTGGGAGGAGCGGTTGTAGTTTAATTAAAAATTGAGCAAGATATGAAAATAAAATTTATACCAGCTTTTAATGGAGACTGCATTCTCATTTCATTTGAACATGAGGGTAATAAAAAAAATGTTTTAATAGATGGAGGTATTCCCAGGACTTATTTACGACATTTAAAGCCTGAATTAGAAAATCTTATTAAACAAGGTGAGAGTATTGATATGTTAATCGTAACTCACATTGATGATGATCATATTGGGGGTATTAAAGAGTTGTATCAAGATACAGAACTAAATAAAGATTTCATTAAAGAGGTTTGGTTTAATTCTGGTGATTTGTTGTCTGATTATTATAAATCAGATAGAGAAGCATTTCGGGCTGTAGAGATTATTAAGAATGATCAAACATCCATGAGCGTTAACCAAGGATGTACGTTAGAAAAAGTCTTGAAAGAAGAGAAAGGAAATTGGGTTCAGAAACTTATACAAGTTTCTAACGATAAATTAGTTTTTTATGGGCTTTCTATAACCATTTTGTCCCCAAATGAAAAAGGTTTAGAAAAACTTCACAAACATTGGGAAATAGAAACGGAAAAAAACGTTAAAATGTCAAAAGAGCATGATGACTTTGATGTTCCAATATCTGAATTGACTAAAAGGAAGTTTAAAGAGGATAAGGCCATTCCAAATGGAAGTTCAATTGCCTTTTTGATAGAGTCTGATAATAAATCTATCCTTCTACTTGGTGATGCTCATCCAAGCGTGATTTCTGATTCTTTAGAAAAATTAAAACTAGCTTCAAAAGAAAAGAAGCTAAAACTAAACTTAATAAAAGTATCTCATCATGCTAGTAAAGGAAATACTAGCCCTAAGCTTTTATCTTTAATAGAAAGTGACAAATTTGTGGTATTAACGGATGGAGGTAGACACGGATTACCTGACAAAGAAGCAATAGCACGGATTATTGCGTCACAACCAAATTGCAATATTTATTTCAATTATGATGATATATCCAAACAGATGTTCATTGCAGAAGACAAAGAAAACTATTCTTTCCGTTATTCTCAGCTTTCCGAAACAGATTATTCTTTAGAAATATAAGTATGCCAACAATTGAAGAACAGCTAAGACATTTTGCTGTAAAAGTTAACAATGGAAGTGGATGTTTATTTCAGCCCGATTCTAAGGAATATACTTATGTCCTTACCGTTAAACACAATCTTGAAATTGAAAATGATAAAAAGGAAAAAGTACTAGTTCCTACTTCAGGCCTTAAAATTTATCGAGGAAATGTTGTTGATAGAGACCCAATTAGTGACGTGATATGTTATGAAATTCACGATACTTTAGATTTAGCCTTAATTGTGATCTCTTATATAGGGGATTCTGAAATGGTATTGACGCATTCAGATCCTATAAAAGATGACCCTATTTTTCTATATGGATATCCGGATCGATTAAGCAAACTCGAAGGTGAAAAGCGTGAAGATATCAGTTGCTTTTGTAGTATGCAAAGAGAAGATAAATCAGGAACTGAAATAAGGACTGAGCAGCCCCAATATACATGGGAAATCAATTCTCAAAAAAGTTTAGTTGGTTTATCAGGATGTGGTGTTTTTGCGGACATTAATGGGATTTTGGTTTTGAAAGGAATCTTTCCGGAATTAAAAGATCCTACAGGTGCAAATAACAAATTGATTTCCTTTCACATTTCAAACTTTAATTCTATTGCGGATAAGTTAAGTCGAAAACATCTTATTCCCGCAAATCTGGTAAACTTTAAATCATATACAGAGAAAGCATTCCATGGTTTAGATCCCTATTTGATACAATGCATGGAAAAAAATATAGAATGCGTTGTTAACAGTCCTATTACACCTATTAAAATTGCGGAAAGAAATAAGGATATTCTTATTGTTCCCGCTTCAGAAAATTATGCTGATAATTTTTCACAAAGTAGGCTGTGGACTGCTTGGTTAGAGCTATTAACTCTTTTAAACATCAGTAATCCTGAAATCCAAGATTTAGATGGCTGTTGTTCTACGATTCCATTATATTTTTCGGCAAATCAACACTTGATAAATGGTATAATAAGGCTATTTCTAACAGACTCTAAGCTGATCTCATTGATAAGAAAAAATACTCTTATCGCTTTTGCAAGTTTAGAGCAGGCTGGCAGTTTAGATTATCTTAGTAAAGAAAAGGTCAGAAATATTGTTGTGAAAGCAGATACGCCAGATCCGTTTGGAGGGCGAATGATGATTAATCGTGCATCTCAGATTCCAGACTTTTCTATCATTCATATAAAGCACTTTGAAAATAAAATAGCACACATTGACATTAATTGTCAAGATCCTGAACAAGTTTTAGAATTGATAAAGCAAGAAATTTTAAACATCCTGAATTATGCTTCATAAAAGAGAACTGCCACAAAATTTATTCTTAAACGCTATAAAAGAATATAATTGGAAGCTTGAATATTGGAATTATGAAGTAGGTGCTAATAATCCTTATTTCTGTCATCTATTCACTGTAATATGCAATGATAGAATTGCACTCAATGATTTTTGGGAAGATCTCACCGATAATATTGCCATAAATTTTCAAATAAACCTCGAGAAAGAAATAGAGCGATGGAATATTTATCTCATATTTCTATTAGAAAATGAAGTCTCAAAGGAGGTAAAGTATAAAATTGAACAGGATAAATATTGTTGTAGAAAGCTTGTTGAAGACCGTTTGAAAACTAAGGAGTTTTCTGAAGTTTATATTAAGCAATTAATTCAAGATAAAATATTTTCTCTTTGTAAGACGGATAAGACGACTCAGCCCACATCGGTGAATAAAAGTGTCAAAACAATAATTCGAGCCACTGATGATAAGATTTTGTCAGCTTTGGAAGGCTTTAAAAGTAATAAGCATATAGGTGCATTTTATTCGAAATATAAAGGTACTAACAATGGAGAGTAACAATATTAAATTAAGTAAAATAGAATTGGAGGCATTTAGAGGCTACAGAGACAAAGTAACTTTTGACTTTACATTACCTGGTAACAAAATAGCCGATATAATTGCCATATATGCCCCAAACGGCTTTGGTAAAACTTCTTTTTTTGATGGCGTTGAATGGAATACTAAGGGGTGTATTGAGCGCTTTCAAGAAAATTCAAAAATAAAAAATGCAGCAAAAGAGTTTGGTGGCTCTATTCTAAAAAATCGGGAATCACCCTTGGAGCAAGGGTGCGTTAGCTTATTTGATATCAATAATTTATTCTTCACCAGGCGCACTTCAAAAAGCGAAAATAGCGATTTACTATCAGGAACAATAGAAAGGAAAAGTAACTCTCCCCTTAAGAACATTGATAGATATAACAGTTTTAAGAGGATTGAAATCCTCCCCCAATCAAGAATTGATTCATTTTTGAGCTCTAATACACCTGAGGAAAAATATCAGGCACTATTGGATTTCTGGGATGGAAATGACGAGTCAGATTATTTTGTTGGGATTTCAAAATTCTATGAGGAAAGTGAAAAAGAAACAGAAAATATAATAGGCGATATACATAAAATTGTCAATAAAATAGCTGAATTAACGACTTCAGAAAGCAAAATTAGTTTTTTTAATAGTTTAATTAAAGAGATAAATTCTATTAAAAGTTTCACTTTTAATATTAGTGAATTTACAGAAAAAACTTCAAACACCGAGTTTGAAACTACTATTAGGACAATAAATAATAATTCAGCGTCAACTTTATCAAGATTGCAACTTGCAGAAACCAAACAGGAGCGTTTGATCGCTTTGCAAGAGGGCTATTCTTTGTATACAAAGAATAATGAGTCCTTGGCGGATTTAGCGAATGTCGTCAAAGATTTAAAGACTACATTAAACAATTTCTCGCAATTGGAGATCAAACAAACGGAAGGAAAAAAATTAAACGAAAAACTTCAAAAGGAGCAAATTGACTTAGAGGAAATAAAATCAGTTTCCTCATTAAGAGTAGAATTTTCTGATACAGCTAACGAAATTAAAAAATTGTTAGAGGAACGAAATAGTATAACAAATGGTAAACCAGCTCTTATAGAGAAAAAAAATAATGCAGAAAAAGAGTTGAAAAATAAGACGGATAGATTGAATAACATATTGACTAAGCAAACCAAATATAATGAAAATATAGAACGGTTAGCAGATCTTTATAATGGTATAGAAGCGAATAAAAAAAGACTTGTATCATCTAGTAGTCGCCTGTCTCTTTGTAAAAAAATCAAAGAAATTAAGAACAGTTTTGCTTCATTAACCAGAAACGAATTAAATATCATTCAAAGCTTATTGTCACTTAAACTAGAATCGTTCTGTAGTAAAGAATACACTTATAATGAATTTAAAGAACTGGCTTTTGAAATAAAGAATGAATTTAAGGAGATTGGAGGTTTAAACGATAAGCTTAAGGAGCTTCGATTGGATTATAACAAAAAAGGAAGCCTTAATGAAAATCTACAAAAAATAATTGAACTTGGAAGAGATTTTATTTCTCAAACAGAGACAAACACATGTCCGCTATGTAACACAC
>CAMPJM010000398.1 GCA_946886805.1 uncultured Flammeovirgaceae bacterium
GAAGCAAAACCTGAAATTTCGATAGCCAGTGCTTCGTGAGAATTTAAGAGGTTTAATACTTCGTTTAATTGACTATTAAATTTGGCATCAATATTACTCTTATCAACATCAAAGTAAAATTTATAGATTTTGTTGACTACAGTTTTATCATAGGTGGTAGGCTTTTCTTTTTCTGCTTTCTGAATGGCCGCTTCTTCCGAAACATAAATGGTCGGCAAGGTAAAAATGGTATCCTCAGCAACTATTTTAGCTTGGAGTTTGGTAGTGTTATCTTCCTCAAAATAATACACAGATTCCACCGCTTCTGTGCTTTCCGCATTAAATTCTACCTCTTCTATGGGATTAACCATTTGCATTAATTCCAACAAATAATCTAAAGCAACTTCATCGGAAGCCGAAATAATATCCTCCATCATCCTGTAAACATCTATACTGTCGTTTTTCAACAGCATACTCTCATTTACCTGCCTTGGGCTTTCGCTATTTTCCTGTTTGGTATCATAAAACGCATTGGTTACAGAAACCCTCTGACCAACTACTTTCTCAAATTGAGTAATAGGGCTTAAGTTTATCTTTTGATAAAGCTCATAAAAATAACTTTGCTCAGGAATATTGATATTGATGGTGTAGGGCAAAAAACCCTCTGCTTCGATAATCATATCATAATTTTTGCCAGGGGGGAAAATAATCAGATAATTTCCTGTTTCTGCATCAGGATTGTATACATAATCTATTTTCTCACCATTAGAAACATCGATAATTTTTATTTCAGTCTTTACAGGAGTTCCCGATTCTCCAGCTAATATTTTTCCTTTGATCATGGTCAATGGCACATTTACCAATTTTGAAGGCATGTCAAAAGCGTATATATCCTGACCGCCCAATCCTCCTGGCCTATCTGAAGAAAAGAATCCTTTTGTACCGTCGGCGGTTAAAGTAAAATAGCTATCATCTGCGACCGTATTTACAGGGAAGCCCATGTTTGTAGGCTTTTCCCACTTTCCATCTACAAATTCCGTTTTAAAAATATCCTTTCCTCCCATAGAACCTTTTCCATCCGAAGTAAAAAATAGAGTTTTACCGTCAGGATGAATAAAAGGTGCGTCCTCATTTTCTGCTGTATTTATTGAAGTCCCTAAAGATACGGCTGGGCCCCATGCACCAGAAGCCAATTTCTCTACCTTGTAAATATCCATTCCGCCTTCGCCTCCCCTTCTGTTACTGGCAAAATATATTGCTTTACCATCTGAAGTAATGCTGGCAGTACTTTCCAAATATCCTGAATTGATGGTGTTTCCTAATGGGGAAGGATTAGACCATTTTTCGCCGTTTTTTTCTATGGTATATAAACTTCCCGTATTGTTGCCACTACTTATGAATATAATCATTTGCCGCCCATCTGCGGACAAGCCTGCTGTTCCTACATTTGTTTTGCTATTTATTTCCAATGCCTTAGGTAAAGACCACTTGCCATTTTCTTTATAGCTTAAGTAAATATTTTCTACAAAATCATCCACTTTATTTTTTGAAGGCCTCAAAGCTGTGTAAGCCATCATGCTTTCGTCAGCCATTACCACCGGATTATACTCGGTAAATTCAGAATTTATAGTATTATCCAATCGGTAGATCTTGTAAGATTTTACCTGATTCATTTCAGCCAAGGCAATTTGAGCCTGATTCAATAAGTTTTCTGCTTTTGCTAATTTCGCCTTGTCTGTCGAAGGCAATGATTTTTTATAAGCTACCAGATGTTCTATTGCTTTATGAAGTTTGGAATCTTTGTGATAACCCATTCCCAGGTAGTAATCTATTTCAGCCGGGATGTTGGCATCTTTACTTTGATACGCATACTCTATATAAGGAATTGCTTTTATCTGCTGTTGGATATTATTTGATTCCAAAAGACTAGCTCCTGCTTTATACATCAAAAGTGGATCTTTTTCGCCAGCCGCTATCAACTCTTCATATATCTCACTAGCGTTTGTAAAGTTTTTGATATCAAAAAATTTGTCTGCACGGTATCTTTTAGCCTGATTATCTTGGGCAGCAGCCTTATCAATCGTTAAAAATACTAATAAAATTATGGCTATGGAATAGCAAAACTTTTTCATAATGTAAAAGACTTATTATTTTCCTGTAATATTAGAGGATCATAATTAATCTCAATATTCTATTCAATGAAAAAACTTACCTAAATAATATCATTCCGAAAGTAACAGAAGTTTTTTACTCTTGTAAAACCTTGATAGCTTTAATTCTTTTTAACAAAGGAGGGTGGGAATAGTGGAAAAAGACATACCAGGAATGGGGAAGCAAATTGCTAAGATTGTTTACCGACAACTTTTTTAAAGCACTTATCAAAGCCTCCCCTCGATACGTGAGGTTCGCAAATGCATCAGCTTCAAATTCATTTTTGCGGCTTACTATGTTCATTACCAGTCCCGTGATCACCGATATAGGAGAGTACAATATTCCAAAAACCATTAGATTAATAGGCAAACTGAGGTTTGATGCTCCCAAGGCCTGAGAAAGTGACGGATTAAATATTAAAAACGACAAAATAAACAACATGATGCCGATTTGTAAGATAGACAAGGCCATTCCTGAAATTATGTGCTTCTTTTTGAAATGTCCGACTTCATGTGCGAGAATAGCAACCAGTTCCTCTATGGTATGATTATCAATTAACGTGTCATATAATACTACTTTTTTTCTTTTACCAAGGCCTGAAAAGAAGGCATTTGCTTTTGTAGACCTCTTGGAACCATCAATTACAAAAATATTATCAATCGGAAAATCTACCTTTTTGCTGTATTCTTCAATGGCACTTTTCAATTCGCCATCCTCAAGTGGGGTAAGTTTGTTGAAAAGTGGAACAAAAATGCTGGTATAAAGCATGTTTATGAAGATCATTAAAACTGCGCTAATGGCCCAGAAATGCATCCAGAAATCTTCGCCAATAGTCAATATTAACCAGATAAACAGAGCGAGGATGCCTCCACCTAGCAAAATTGTCAGGAGATAACCTTTTAATTTATCAGCAATAAATGTTTTTGGTGTGGTTTTATTAAACCCAAATTTCTCTTCAATAACGAACGTGTTGTAAAGCTGAAAAGGAAGGCTGAGTAAATCAGACGCGATATATAGCACTCCAAAAAAAACCAAGGAAATCATAATTTCATTGGAAAAGCTATCTCTGACGAGCGTATCTAAAAAGCCAAAAGCACCAGATAACACTAACACAAAAAACACTATAAAACTTATTGTAGAGGTTATAAAAGAAAATCTGGTTTGCGCCTTTTGATAAGCAATTGATTTGGCATACGCTACTTCATCATAGATATCCTTTAGTTCCCGTGGCAACCTTGGACTTTGCTTTTTCAGATTTAGATAATCCAGCACTTGCTCTAAAGCAAAATTCAAAGTTATTAGGCCAAGAATAATAAATAATAGTACCTGAGGCTCCATAGAGATTAATAATTTGAGAAAATAGCTTTCTTAAAGGTAATTCAATATATAAGAATTCTGCGATGTCGAAGTTGCTATAAAAAGCTGACACGAAAGTTAAATCATGTGATTCACATTCTCTAGTTTTCCATTATATTGTGTCACCTCCACACCAAACCTGCGTAAAAAATCAATCCCTTCATCTGCCGCCAATCCTTTATAAGCGGCATACGAATTAAGGTATATTACTTTTTCTATTCCCATACTAAATATGATTCTTGCACATGCAAGGCATGGGGAGAGTGTCACATACAAAGTTGATCCATCAACAGAAGCCTTATTTTTCACTGCAAACATAATAGCATTTTGTTCGGCATGGATGGCTAGCGTACAACTTCCTTTCGAATCTGGCGAACATCCAGTTTCCGGCCATTCCTCGTCGCAATTGTGAGTACCCGCGGGAGGCCCATTATATCCTATCGAAATAATCCGCGTATCTTTGGCCAATACAGCCCCAACATGCCTTTTTATACAATGTGATCGCTTTGCTAGGTTCACTGCAAGCTCCATAAAAATATCATCAAATTCCGGACGTTCCATATTTGCAGTTCTAATTTTTATTAACACCGTTTCTATTTTCTCTCTTCATCAAATTTTTTCCTTAGATTAGCGTTAACAAGAATAAAATAATTCTTAATCAGGTTATATCTCTTAAGTTTTACTCAAATTAAAGAAAATCATTATTATGATCAGTAAAATACTCGCAATTAATTTCTTCATTCTTGTCTTTGCCGGCTTATTGAATGTTTCTTTTGCTCAGGAAGCTTTAAAGCCAAGACCCTCCCCTTTAGAAATGGTCACTTTCAAATATGATGATTCTTATATAAAAATCACGTATAGCAGACCCCATAAACGAGGACGAGAAGTATTTGGTAATCCTGAACTAGTCCCTTATGACTCGGTGTGGCGTACGGGAGCTAATGAGGCAACTGAAATAACAGTTACAAAGCCTATAGAAATTGCCGGAGAAAGATTAGACCCTGGTACTTATACCGTGTTTTCTATCCCTCAAAAAGACAAGTGGACAATTATTTTAAATAGCGAACTGGGCCAATGGGGCGCATATAAATATAACAAAGAATATGATGTTCTTCGTTTTGATGTCCCCACCACTCAGATGGAAACAGTATATGAACCTTTTACAATCGAATTTGAACAAGGCAAAAAGAATGTCAATATCATAATGATGTGGGACCGTACAAAGGTTACCATTCCAATAGAGTTTCTTTAGA
>CAMPJM010000399.1 GCA_946886805.1 uncultured Flammeovirgaceae bacterium
CATTGACCTCGAAACTTTATTTAATCGCCGTGCCAAACTTAAAGTTTCGCATCTACGCAGTTTTCCAAAACCAATGGCTTGGGTGCAAAAGTAATCCACACAACAAAAGGATTGAAGAAAAGCCAAAACATTCTCGACCACATGGGGAGTACCGGGTTGGCTGCCAACCTATTCCGTGCTACTCAAACTGAAGAAAAACTTAAGCGAAAGAATATAAAGGGAAAGCAGAAAGCCAACCAAACATATTATGAGGTTGGGTAAAAAGTAAGGCAAACGAACCATGCCCGAAAATATGCCAACCGAAGAAAGCACCAAAAAGATTGAAAGCGAGAAGCTAAAAGCTTTGAAACAAAAAAGCAAAAAGCAAAAAATAATATGCCAACACTCCATTTCAACGGAAAAACGTTTGTCCAGAACATCCGTTTGCCGTTAAAATCTCACCAATTGGTGCAGAAAAAAGATTTGAGCCTGACCGATCCCGCTCATGACAGGGCAAGTGCCGTTTCCCTGCACGATAATCTGATTATTTGACCACGACTTTAATTTTCAAGTAGTAATTGATGACGAGTGGCAAAATAAGAGTAACGAACTAATGGAATAATGCTTCGTCTATAATATCCGTCCATTTGTAGGTTAATTTCAATAGTTGGGATAGTAATCTATGGAAATGTTTGCCACCACTCAGGCATTCGGTAATTTTACCATCCCAAGATAGGCTTTTAGTCAAGGTTTATTTAGTGAACCCGTCAGCAGGGAAATTTTCTTTAGTGGTTATTAATTCTTATAATGAAATACGGTATTCTAATTCTTCTTGTCCTGTTTAGTTTTTCTCATGCATTTAGCCAAAATATTTCTATATCCGGCACCGTTGAAAGCGCAAAAGATCAATCTACCTTCCCCGGTGCCACGGTTATTCTTTTAAACCCTTCGGACTCGAGTCTTTTTAAAGGTACTATTACTGATATAGATGGTAATTTTAGGCTAGAGCAGATAAATTCTGGAAATTATATTTTACAGGTTCAATTTATAGGTTTTGAGAGCCACTTTCAAAACTTAAATTTACAGAAGGATCTAGACCTCGGGAGGATATCTCTCCAGGAAACAACAACTACTTTAAACGAGGTTATAGTAATAGGAAAGGAGCCGGTAGGGATTCAAAAGGGAGATACTACTCAATTTAACGCCAGCTCCTTTAAGACACTGGCTGATGCAAGCAGTCAGGAACTTGTTGAAAAGATGCCCGGCATCACCTTAGTTGATGGTAAACTACAAGCGCAGGGTGAGGATGTGCAACAGATCCTTGTTGATGGAAAGCCATTTTTTGGAACAGATGTAAACGCTGCCTTGCAAAATCTGCCAGCAGGTGTAGTAGCCAGCATTCAAATATTCGACAAAAAGAGTGATAAAGCTGCGTTAAGCGGGTTTGATGATGGCGAGAGTATAAAAACAATAAATATTGTGACCAAGCCTGACCGTAAAAAAGGACAGTTTGGCAAGGCAACAGCAGGGTATGGAACAGATGACAGATATCAGGTGGGTACCAGCATCAACTTATTTAACGATGACAGGAGAATCACCATTACAGGTCTTAGCAATAATATAAATGCGGTGAGTTATTCAGCAGATCCCAATAGTCAGGGTGATGTACGCACGCAAAACGGGATTATCAATACCAATTCTGTTGGTCTTAATTTTAGCGATGAGTGGGGAGAAAAGGTAGAGATCAGTGGGAGCTATCAATACAGCCATAGGGAAAATGAAGCAGAGGCCACAAAATTTAGAAATTATGTGCTTCCGTCAGATTCAGGGCAGGTCTACACAGAGAATAGCTTTAACAACAGGATCAATGAAGACAATAGGTTTAATGTGCGGTTTGAGTATAATCCTAATGAACGGAACAGGATTTTAATACGACCAACTGTAAGTTTAAAACATGACAGGGCGAACAGCTTTTTTGCAGGTCTTACTAAAAACGATCTCGGCAAGATAAATGAAACAGAAAACACCTCTACTGCCGACAATTCTGATTATGACTTTGACAATAGAATATACTACAGTCATAAATTTGATAAGAAAGGACGTAGCTTAACTGTTCGTTTAGAAACGGGGTATCATATAAATGAAGAAAACGGAACAAGAATTGCCAATAACATTTTTTACAATGCAGACGACAGCTTAGAAGTTTTAAACCAGACTTCCATAAGAAAAAGGACAGGTCTTTCATGGGAAACACAGGCATCTTATACTGAACCAATCGGTAAGAATAGTATGATAGAGATTGAGTATGAGCTTGGAAACAGGATTGATGACTCGGATAAGCTCATGTATAATATTATGGAAGAAGCCGACAACACTTACAGCATGTTGGATACAACATTAAGTAATACTTTTGAAAGCCAATATCTTACACACGAGGCGGAAATCGGGTATCAATTGAGCTTGGAAAAATTCAAAATTCAGGTTGAGACGGAATATCAGATAGCAAATCTTGAAAATGACCAAATGTTTCCGCAGCCATTTTACATGAAGCGATCTTTCACTAGCGTTTTACCTTCTGTGAGGGCTGATTATGAATTTACTGAATCAAAAAACATGGAGTTTGACTACCACACCTGGACACAAGAGCCATCTATTGGCCAATTGCAGGATGTGATTGATAATTCAAATCCGCTTCAGCTTTATACGGGAAATCCAAACCTCGATCAATCTTATAACCACTGGATGAGAGCCCGCTACAGAGCAAGAAACCCTGAAACCGAGCAAACACTTTATGCCTCCATTGAATCATCTTTTGCCAGTAACTATGTAGGGAACAGTACTTTTATAGCACAAGAGGCTACCCCTTTGGAAGACGGGATAATATTAGAAGAAGGTTCTCAGCTTTCGCAACCTGTCAATTTAGATGGATATTATAATTTTAGATCTTACTTCAGTTATGGAAGGCCACTAGGATTTATAAAGTCCAATTTGGGTTTAAATGCTGGAATAAGCCACTCGAAAAGACCTGGTATGGTTAACGAGGAAACAAATTTCTCTAATTCCAGTAACTTCAGGCTAGGTGTTTCTCTTAGCAGTAATATAAGTGACCAGGTAGATTTTAATATTTCCACAAGAGCTGGATATAATTTAGTCGAAAATTCTCTCCGGCCAACACTGAATAATAATTACTACAATCAAACAACCAGGTTCAGCTCTAATATTATTTTCTGGAAAGGGTTCGTTTATAGAGTAGATTTAAATCACCAATTAAACACCGGCCTTGCGGAAGATTTCGACAATAGCTTTCTTTTATTGAACATGAGCTTGGGTAAGAAATTCCTTAAAAATGACCTGGCGGAAATAAGCCTCAATGTCTATGATTTGTTAGAGCAAAATAATAACGTTAATCGAAATATATCAGAACTATATATTGAAGACACGCAGTCTACAGTGTTGCAGCGGTATTTTATGCTTACATTCTCCTATAATTTCAGACATTTCAGCAAGGGGGCAAGCATGAAAGACTTTAAAGACATAGAAGATATTTAGGACTCGTTGCGAAATAAGTTATTCCAGGTTTTGTCTGTTTATTTAGGGTTAAACTTAGGATAATAATCATCTCCTAAGTTTATAACTCCTATACTTCTCCCCAGGAAAGCACGGTTTTGATTTCCGAACTTTTATGGTGATGCAAAGCCTCTTCAAATTCCTGATAGGGATGTATAGTGGTTATCACTTTCTCTATAGCTCCTCTCCATTTTTCCTGGGATTTTTCAATATCTTCTATCGCCAACGCATAATGTTTGATGCTTGCATTGACACTCCCCAATAAGATTTGATTTTTAAGCACAATTTGTTGCATGAGTTCAGCTCCCAACACACAAACCGGACGAGAGCCGTCTGGTATCCCTGTCAAAATATAAATACCGTTAATTCCCAAAGCATCTATCAGCTGAATCTCCAGTTTAGCAATACCGGTAGCTTCGAAAATCAAGTGCATTTCACCAAACTTATCATCTATGTCTCTGGTGGCTATCGTTCGGCCATCAATATATTTTCCACCTATTTCTTTCAACAACTGCGGGCGGTTAGTATCTTCATCTACTATATCCAACCCGTATACCTCCGCACCTCTCAATCTCAGCGAAAAAGCCGCCAACAAGCCAATGGCTCCCAATCCGGCTACCAATACTCTTTTTCCCTCGAGCCAATTCCGAGGGTTTACGCCGGGAAGCCTCATTGCCTGTATTTTCTGAGCTTCATCTATCGCTTTTGCGCTCACCGACATGGGTTCGGAAAGCACCCCCAGAGAAGCCAAATGTTCCGGCACTTTTACCAAATATTCTTCATAGTCAATAACATATTCTGTTTGGAAACCATGTGCTTCTTTGATTCCTCGTTCTGTGTAGTCTCCGGTAGTACACATGTCGCTTCGTTGATGAAGGCAAGGATAGCATTTTCCGCAGCCTCTCCGTACCACAAACACGCCATAATCGCCAGGTTTTACCGACTTCACGTCTTTCCCTACTTCTACCACTCGACCAAACATCTCATGCCCGATTACCAGATGATCATCACCAAGAGGCGCATCTGCACGACCGCCTTCTGCTTCTTCCCTGTCAGTTCCGCAAATTCCCACTTGTAGCACTTTGAGTTTTACCTGACTTGGGAGTTCTATTTGTGGTTCCTCCTTGTCTACTAAGTGTATGTCGCCTTTTCCTGGCACTATTGCGATTGCTTTCATTTATGTAGTTTTATT
>CAMPJM010000400.1 GCA_946886805.1 uncultured Flammeovirgaceae bacterium
ATTCCGAAGCCCTAATCCCCAACACCCAATCCCTAAAACCCAATCCCAACACCCAATTAACCCCTTCTCTGCCTGATTCCTTCAAAAATAACTATCGCGGCGGCTACAGAAACATTTAAGGATTCAATATTACCTTGTAATGGGATTTTGGCAGACTTGCTGGCCAATTTTAAATACTCCTGGGAAATCCCATCTTCTTCAGAGCCTAGCAATATGGCCGTTGGCTGAGTAAATTCAATATCGTAAATTAAATTTTCTGCTTTTTCGGTGCAGGCAACTACCTGAATCCCGCTGTACTTAAGGTATTCGATAGTCTCTTTCAAGTTATTTTCCCTACAAACCGGAATATAGTTTAAAGCTCCCGCGGAAGTTTTCATAGCATCACTATTGATTTGTGCACTACCCTTCCCAGGAATTACAATAGCATTTACTCCTGCACATTCGGCAGATCTGGCAACAGCACCAAAGTTTCGAACATCTGTAATCCTGTCCAGGATAAGTATAAACGGAACTTTACCACTTTGGAAACATTCTGTTACGATATTGTCCAATGAAGCGTAGGTTACAGCAGATAAAAAACAGATTGCACCCTGATGGTTTTTCTTGGTGATGCTATTGAGCTTTTCTACAGGAACTTTGGAAAATGGTATCTGATGGCTGGTTGCGAGCTGAACCAGTTCTATGGTCAGTTCGTTGGATAAACCTCGTTGTAAAATTAGTTTATCGATTTCCTTGCCAGCTTTTATTGCTTCTATTATTGCACGTGTTCCAAATATAACCTCATTGGGATTTATGCTCGGTCTGGTGGTATGTTTTTTAAAACCTGAACTCTTTATAAATTCTTTATTCCTTTTCTCCATAATTCTACGTTTCCAAACCAAAAGCTTTCATAGCTTTTATTTCTCATCAGTTCAAAATGCTGATTAGTGAATATATTTTTAATTTTTACAAAGGTAAACTTAACCCGCGTAAAATCATTGGTTTTTTTATATATCCATTGTTCCTCATTACCGTCAAAATAAACTTCGTCTGGTGCTCCATACAAGGTATAAATCATTCCCTGATCTGTTTTCCAACCCTCTTTGTAAGTTGTAAATAGCCTGTTTGCT
Source organism: uncultured Flammeovirgaceae bacterium (assembly GCA_946886805.1). Next base: position 1,110 of record CAMPJM010000400.1, read on the forward strand.
AATTCTACCTGGTCATAATAACTTTTGATCGTAATTTTTGCCCTTCCAGGATTATTAATCAAATCCAGCCAGTAGGTATCCAATGCCTTTTTAAGGTCTTCTGCTTTTGATAAGCGGGCCATTTCACTGTTGGTACTAATGTAAATCAGAGGGTCTATAATTTCTTCTGCTCTTTTTAAGTCAGGGTAATAAGGAGGAACCACCCTGAACGATATCCCCTTAAAGGAACTTGTATCTCTTTGAGCAAAATACAACGCTTGATTGTTCAAATTGGCTGGCCCGCTTGAGCTGATGGAAAAAAAAGAATCAATTTCCAAGGCCTTGGCAGGTTCTGCACCTGAGGCCATGGGAGGAAATGCTGCTGTAAAATTGTATTTATATTGGTAGAAATAAACAGGTATGGCTTCGGATGAACCAAATGATTGCCTGATTACAAATTCTTCTTCCATTTTAAGGTAATTATTAAAAACAGGAAGACCAGTTCTAAAATTGGTTAAAATTAAATTAGGGGGAGAAAAGTTATCTGTTAAATTCAGCGGAATATCGAAATAAAAAGCGGTCTCATCGTCTTTTATAATACTTAATAGCATAAGATTGATGTTATTGTCGACCTTCAGCGGTATTTTAAGAAAATAAGTATTTCTTTTTTTCCCTAACAAAAGGTTATTTAAAGAAAGAGAATCGACGATCTCCTGACTTTTCTCGCCATAAAAGTTTTTTAGTTCATATCCTATCTTATATCCATCATCAAAAGATCCATCGGTGAGGTCTATTTTTAGGTATACATGAACGCTATCTTCCTTCGCTGCTAATAAATACTTACATTTCACAGGAGCGTTCACATTATATTTATAGGCGGAATTTACAAGGGGGAAATTGGTTTTGGCTATAAGCGAAGGGGAAATTAAAAATAAAAACAAAAAGAAGAATACAATTTTACCCTTGGACTTTGGTTCCAAGCCAATAATATCTATTTTTTGGGACACCTTCTTAAAGTGTTTAAGATCAGTCATTTTTTTTAGTGGTTATCTTTCCAAGATCAACAAAAATCTGTGTAAAATAAAATTATAAATAATTATTGAAAGAAAAACAGCATCTTTTCATATTAAAAAATTAATTTTAAGCTTTTTATTTAATAAGGAGTACAACACGGTAGTTTAATATTTGACATACGGTAAGTTTTAAAAGAAGAGACTATTGTTGTAATACCTAAATTTTGAATCTGTTTTTTTTGATTCAAACAAATTTGATTAACGAAACCATGGCTACTTATACCACCGAAATTGCATCTGATAAAATAGTATCTGATAATCCTATCCATCAAAGACTACTTAAAGCTTATTATGCCGCTATACCTTATGTGGGAGGTGATCTTTTAGAGGTAGGTTGCGGAGAAGGAAGAGGAGTGGAGCTTTTGTCGCCTCTGAGTACGCAATATGTCGCCTTGGACAAAATAACTGATATAATTGAAAAATTAAGTCAGTCCCATAAAAACGTTTCTTTTAGGCAAGCTATCGTTCCCCCTTTCTCGGGAATAGCCGATAATTCTTTTGATGTTGTGGTAAGTTTTCAGGTAATAGAGCATATTCAGGACGATAATTTTTTCCTTAAGGAAATATTCAGGGTATTAAAGCCCGGTGGAAAAGCATTGATCTCCACTCCTAATATAAAGAAGACCCTCACGAGAAATCCCTGGCATATCAGAGAATACACCGCTGCTCAACTTACCACGTTAACGGAAAGTGTTTTTTCGAAGGTAGAATCGAAAGGAATAACTGGTAATAAAAAGGTGATGGAATATTATGAGATGAATAAGGCATCAGTTAAGAAAATCACCCGATTTGACTTTTTAAACCTACAGTACAGACTTCCTGCGAGTCTTTTAAGAATCCCTTATGATATTATGAACAGGGTAAACCGAAATTTGCTTCAAAAGAATAATACTGACCTGGTAACTGATATTTCACATGAAGATTATCTTGTGTCTGATAAGCCCGATGAAAGTCTGGATTTGTTTTATATTCTGCATAAGTAGAATGCTGGTTTAGGCTTATCTTCTCATTTCAGCCTTTGATATCAACACCCAATACCACCTCGTCATCGCGAGAATTAATTTTTGGCCCTGCCAAACACACAAATCAGGATGACGATATAAATTACTGCAAATCAGCAATTTACGTAAACACGTCATCGGTAGTAATAATGGAATAAATTCCATTATTACAAAATCGTTCGTGCCGATGGCACTCCATTTTCTCACCTGCCAAATGCCGTAGGCATGGACGATGCTGTTACCTTAGATTTTGGTATTGCCATGGCTTTGCCACAATCTAAGGTACATAAAGGTTAGAAGCTTTACTAAACCATGTCCGCCTGGCGGATCGAAGGTTTAGTAAAACACCGCTTCGTTCAAAACATAGAGCGGTGCTTTTATTTAAGAGATTGCCGCACTTTTAGCTTATTCCAGCTTCATCAGTGCCTTTGAAAGTGTAGTTTTTGTGACAAGGCCAGTAGCGGAAAGGCCGTTCGTGCCATAGGCATCCCTTTGGGGCAATGACGAACACTGGAGAAAACTTCGCCCCCCACGTCATTGCCGCATCAATTTTTTCTTTTTCGAAAAAATTGATGCGGCAATCCCCCGAAAATGGAGAACAGAGCTTTTTTTGTTTTAACGAATGTGTAACGAACGGTTCAAGTTCACACAACGAGTCCTGATATTACATACTGTTCATGCTTCCGTAGTGCTTCATAAACATTACTTCATAACGTTTTGCAGCCTCTTCTTGCCCAGCGGTTTTCATATTTCTTATGAGGCCATTCAAGATGAACAGATTCGTTTGAATCTCATAGCCCGGAACCCCCGGTTGGCTGCTATAATACGTAAGTTCTTCATCAGCTCTTACTGCAACAAGATCCGCTATTTCCAACGCCCTTTCAGTTTCACCTACAGTTAATAAATGATTTACTGTTTCCGGAATAGTGTAATCATAAGGAATGGATTCATCAGGCATTAATTCAAGGTTTTTCAACACTACTTCTTTAGCTTTTTCAACTTTCCCTTCTTCTAACAAGGCAGCGGTTAAGCTATTGAAATAAGCGCGGTGATTGGTTACCGCTTTTCTATAGTCCAATGCATAATATACATCCGGATTTTGCAACTCCCTCCAGAAGAAATCAGACATCATATTTTCGTACATCGTTTCTGTATCTACCAGTTCACCTACATTAGGATTAGGATTCTTAACAGGTAAGATTCTATAGGTTGCACCTTCCTGAACGGCAAAAGCTTTAAGATCTAAATTCACATTTTGTAGGGACGTGTTATTGAAATAGATCGGTCTCTCCCAATTATTTGTGGCGAAAAGATCCAAAATCATCAAATCGTTCTTGTAAATAGCCCTTCCTTTCAATGGAATCACCATCTGCTTCTGAAGAAGTTCTTCCTGCGTTTCAGGAATTATGCCACTTTCCAGCATCTTTGCCGTATCTATATTCAAGTAAACAGAATTGGCAGGGATGGTATTGATAAAACCTCTCGATGAAGTTGGTACTTGTATGGCTTTATGACTTTCCCTTACAAGTTCCATAAACTGTTCAAGGTTTATCGGGCCTTCTATGTTGGGATTTT
>CAMPJM010000401.1 GCA_946886805.1 uncultured Flammeovirgaceae bacterium
ACCTGAGCGTCTCGCTCAATTGCATCTTGAATTATCGTTGCGCCCGTTGCGAAATCGTTGCGTCGCTGCGAGAAATAGATAAACCCTGCGCCGTCGCGCAAACGTTTTGTCGCTGCGAGAAAAACTGATGCTACAGGTTTTTCACTTCTCCCCTTTTGCCTCTGGTCTTGATTTTTTCTATATTTCCTGGAATGCTTTCGTTGTGTAGGCGGTCTACCGCAGTAATTAGATAGGAATATTCAGTACGTTTGTCGGTTGTCTTGTCGGTCCATTTTTGCGTAGCATATGGTGTTCGTGGCACAATTGCCAGGATGTTTTCCGGATTAGCAATCTCTGTTGTTTCGTTTTCATCAAATCTGTAGACGACATAGTAAGCACTTTCACCGGGAAGAGCGTCCGTCCACTCCAATTTCACACCGTCACCCTGATTGCCACCAACCTCTCTTAATATTGGAGCTGCAGGAGCGGTATCATCAATCCATGGCATAGTGGGTATGAGTGCTTTATTGCTGTACAGCTTTTTGATTTTTGCATTCACGCCGTTTTTATCCTGTAAAAATGTTTTGGAGCTAAAAAACATGCTGCCGTGAATATTTTTATACGTACGGTTTAAATTTATCTGATTTACAATTTCATCAGGATCTTCCCATCCCTTTCCGCCTACTCTGTAGATGCCTTGCCCGATATAAAGATGTTTACCAAAGGTATTTTTGCTCCACCACTCGGTTAGCACTTCATAATCAGCCAGCTCGAAGCCAATATGCCAATAAAGCTGTGGGGTTACATAATCAATCCAGCCTTCTTTTAGCCATTTTAGGATATCCGCATACAGGTCGTCGTAATTGGTAACTCCCGCACGTGTATCGGAGCCCAACGGGTCATTACTTTTATTCCGCCATACTCCGAATGGGCTTATCCCAAATTTTACATGGGGTTTTTCAAGCTTTATTCTTTTAGAAAGCTCTTCCACAAAATAATCTACATTATTTCTTCTCCAATCATCAATATTTGCAAAGGCCTCTTTTCCATATTCCGCATAAGAGCTGCTATCCGGAAATTCTTCATTGGCAATTTTGTAAGGATAAAAATAATCATCGAAATGAACAGCATCAAGATCATAGTGCTTTATTGTTTCCATTATGGATAGTAAAACAAACTCCTGTGCGCCAGGATGCCCCGGATCGTAATACCATTTCCCGCCATATTTCACAAACCATTCAGGATTCATATTTATCGGATGGTCCTTGGAATGTATAAAGTCTTCGTTCATGCTTGCACGATAGGGATTGAACCATGCATGAAATTCCATGCCCCTTTTCCGGGTTTCTTCAATCATAAAAGTAAGGGGATTGTAATAGGGACTGGGAGGTACGCCCTGGGTTCCTGATAAATATTCAGACCAAGGCTCATAGGATGAGGGGTAAAAAGCATCAGCCACCGGCCTGACCTGCACAACCACCGCATTCATCCCCAAGGAGTGAAGGTGGTCAAGCAACTTTACATATTCCTGTTGCTGTTCGTGCGAAGTCAAACCTTTTTTTGAGGGCCAGTCTATGTTCACCACCGAGGCGATCCAGGCGGCTCTTAGCTCCCTCTTAGGACTGGATTGGGCTAATAATGAAACGTTATTAAAAATAAGCAGAAGGACCAGGCCAACAAAGAGATTTTTATGCATTTTTTTATTGAAGTTATTTTTAAGCAGCGGCTGGATTATCTCCTTTGGTGATATGCCAAAATTGCCTTTCTTACCGACCCGGTGGTTAATAAGAGTTCTTTCGCATCCTCAGGAGAAATCTCGTGCAATTCCTCTCGGATCATCCTGATTCCCCGCTCTACCAACTTTTCGTTCGAAAGCTGCATATCCACCATTTTATTTCCCTGAACTTTACCTAGTTTTATCATTGCGGTGGTGGAGATCATGTTTAGGATAAGCTTTTGAGCCGTCCCAGCTTTCATGCGGGTGCTACCAGTTACAAACTCGGGGCCTACTTCTGCAACCATTGATATTTGCGCTACTTTGGTAAGAGGAGCATCCTTATTGCAGGTGATACAGCCAGTCAGCAAACCATGAGTAGCCGCTGTCTCCAAGCCACCGATTACATAAGGCGTTCGGCCAGAAGCCGCTATTCCAAGAATGGTATCGTTTTTCGCTGGCTGGTACTTTTCGAGATCGGCCCATGCCTGCTCCTTATCGTCTTCCGCACCTTCTATTGCGGACCGGATGGCGGCATCACCTCCAGCAATAATCCCTACAATAAAGCCCGGATCGGCACCGTAGGTAGGAGGAATTTCAGATGCATCGAGAATACCCAACCTTCCTGAAGTTCCCGCACCAATATAGAACAACCTCCCCCCTTTTAGCATTCGGTCTACGAGGGCAGTGACAAATTTCTCTATTTCGGGAATTATACCTGCGACCACCTCAGCAATTTTCTGGTCTTCCCGGTTTATATTTTCCAGCAGCTCACCAATCCCCATCTCATCAAGATTATCATAATTTGATTGCTTTTCAGTTGATGGAATATCATTATCACTCATTTTTCAAATATTAAGGCTAAAGTTAAAAGATCAACGAACGACAGGAGCCGTTAACGAATGATAACGCACCAAACCCTCCATAGGGTGCTGAATTATTTCTTCTATTGCGATTTCCATTTCATTGGCTATTTCCAATAAATAGTTTTTAAAATGGAAAGCTACCGAACCGGCTATACCTACTTTAATTTCTTTTTTATCCAGTCCATAACGCAGCACATAATAGGAAAAGAAATTTCTAAAATTAGACACAATGATTTCACGGCACATGGGTTCATCGGCGTATTTTAGAAGGAATGGTGTAAACGACGCCAAAAACCGATTGGCCATAGGTTTATTATAGATATTATCAAGGATCTGCCGACGGTCCAACTTGTAGGTATCAGTAAAATCTTCTGTAATTTCGGGGGAAAGTTTTTCCTGTAGTAGCAAAGACAGCAAATCTTTGCTCATTACCGTACCACTACCCCAATCGGCCAATATGAATCCCAGCGAAGGGACATTGTGCGTTATTTCCTGCCCGTTATATACACAGGAATTCGCACCTGTGCCTAAAATACAAGTAATTCCGGATTTATCCTGAAGCATACTCCTTGCTGCTCCTAATATATCTCCGGAAACTTCAGCTGGAAACCTCGCAGTGATCACAGAATCAATTGCATTTTTCACCTGACCCGCCTTTACAGGCAATCCACATCCGGCTCCATAAAAAAACACCTTTTCAATATCATAAATTTTTGGAAGTACATTCTCCGTTATAATTTCTGAAATTTCACTTTCGGTAAGGAAATAGGGATTTAAGCCTTTGGTTTTAATCCTGGTTATGGTTTTTCCACTTTCATTAACCAATCTCCAATCTGTTTTGGTAGAACCACTGTCTGCTATTATTAACATATATTATAATTTCAATAAATCACCATAACCTGTCAAGCACAAACCTACGGATAATCCTAAGTATATTTTTGATGCATCTCTTCGTTACAACGCGAATACATGCCTTTGACAAAAGCCGCACATCCGTCAGTTGTCGGATGCTTATTTTTTGTGCTTTGACCTACACCAAAACATATGACCGCCTTACCCGTCGTTCATAACTTTACACAACACTGGAAAGAAACATGTTGTTATCTATGTTACAAATATGGCATGAATACACTTCACTCTTATCCCTGAAAATGGTGATTTAAAATAATCACTGGATTATTCTTTTTTTGTAGGCGTTGTTGATTAATTCCGCGGTGTTGCGGGCTTTGAGCTTGTAAAGTAGATTTTTTCTGTGAGTTTCAACAGTATTTTTGCTTATAAAAAGTTTGCTGGCGATTTCCTGTGTGGTAAAGCCTAAAGCGATGCATTCCAAAACTTCTATTTCCCTGTCTGATAATTTTTCTTCTATCGCCAGCTTTGATTTCTTTAGAAAACTACTGAGGAGCGTTTTACTTACATCTTCACCAAGGTAAGTCTCCCCCGATTTCAATGTATGAAGCGCATCCAACAGATCGTCTTTGCCTGTATTTTTTAAAATATAGCCATGAGCGCCTGACTTTAGCAAATCTGAAATAAAGTTTCTGTCGTTGTACATAGACAAGCCCAGCACTTTTACCTCGGGGTGGCTTTTCAAAAGCACCTTTGTGGCCTCTATACCGTCCATCACGGGCATACTGATATCCATAATCACGATATCCACCTCCTGTTTGCTACAGCGCTCAATTACTTCTTTGCCGTTCATTGCCTCCCCCACTACCTCTATGCCGATGGTTTGCTTCAACATCGACTTTAATCCATCAATAAACATTTGATGATCATCTGCAATTAGCACCTTTACCATGGGATTATATTTTTAATGAAATAATAGCTAACCTGATAGATAAAATAAATGGATAGTATAAAGAAACAAGATACTGTAGAATAAAGTGAAAATACAATAATTTCTTATCATCTCAAAAGAATTACAAATTCTGTGTGGAAAATTGCTTACAGAAATTTCTCCTCGCGTAACTACAGCGAAATACTCTGAGAGATTTTTTGAAGATGTGTAGAATTGGAATGGTTGGGAAAGTAACTTGGTAGATCGTTCATGATATGACGACGACTTATCTTTTGCATAGATAAGTACATTAGTGTCTAAAAAAATTTTATTCATAGGCATTTTTGCGGATATCAGCATTATCTTGTTTGCCTTTAAAATCACGTATAGTAAAAGA
>CAMPJM010000402.1 GCA_946886805.1 uncultured Flammeovirgaceae bacterium
CTTGTATCGTTGATGTAATCATTCTGAACAAAAGAGTTTACGCTAAAGTAGCCGGTCGGAGAGATCCATTTTTCCCAAGGAATCTTCTTGACCGCTTCATACAGTTTGTCAGGATGATTGGCCCTGAACTCCTTTAGTAAAAATAAAACCCTGTTTCCTGTACGTAGATGCATGTTTAAACGCATAGTATCGGTTAATGTACCTTCCGTCTCCACTCCCATACGACCAATGGACTTAACTGTAAATTCTAATGCTTTTACCTCCTCGGCTAGTACTGGACTTATTCTTTGTGCACAAGTAACGAGTATTCTATTTTTTTCCATCTTAAAAATTTGAGTAAAAGTACGGCATTTTTTCAAAAGTACTTGTCTGCGAGGAGCTTCGATTATGAAAATAAACTTTTACGTCTTTTTGCAAAAGAAGAATTTCAAATTTTGATTTTTAATTTTTATTCTCCCTTGCATATGTCTGAAGAATGCTTTTATCTTACACCTTTATAGGAATTCAACACAATTAATTGATAGCTAATTTAGTAGCTATCGAAACAAAAAAGCGAAAAATATGAAGACTTGGTTTATGTGTAAGGTGAAATACCAGAAAGAGGAAGAAAATGGAAAAGTCAAAAACGTTACGGAGCCATACCTGGTGGATGCGATGTCATTTACAGAGGCAGAAGCAAGGATTTATGAGGAGTTGGGAAGTATAATCAGAGGGGAGTTTATTGTAAGCGGTATTTCAAAAAGTAGAATCATTGACATATTTCATTATGATGATAGTGATGTTTGGTACAAATGCAAGGTTACTTATTCGGTCGAGGAAGAAAGCGGTAAAGAAAAGAAAATCAAGAATTATATGCTGGTAACAGCTTCAGATGTGAAGCAGGCTTATGAGCGAATATTTGAAAGCCTCAATAATATGCTTGTACCGTTTACTGTGCCGGAGATTCTTGAAACCCCAATCGTAGAAATATTCCCGTATATTTCTGAGGAACTAAAAGAACCGGAGATTCCTGCCAATTTCAAACCTTTAGCAGAGGTTGTATAAAATAGGTGAGTAGAATACTGCTGGTTTGGATTTGTAATTCCGACCCGTCTAATATTAGCGTTTGTAATGCGTTTTACAAGTACTGCAAATGGATTACAAATCCATGTTTAAAGCTTCTGGATTGTGCCATAGGCATCCCTTTGGGGCAAATCCGGAAGAGCTGTGGAGGAGTAGAGATAATCTCTACAACATTAGCAGTAACCGGTCGGACGGCTTGCGCTTTATCCTAACCCGCTTATAAATAAGCTGCCAGGGAAGCTATAAAAGTATACTGAGCCGTCCGACCGATACTAACCTTCCGACCGATAAACCTTTCAGTAGGCAGCCTTACATCTTGCCCGACGAAGGAATTTCTCTTGAAATGGCCCTAATACTTAACTGTCGCAACTTGTGCATTCTTACTAGGAAGCACTAATTCAAAAACAGTATGGTTTTTCTGATGGTCTGAGAGGTGAATGCTGCCTTTGATCTTATCCATTGCTATTTTTGCAATATACAAACCCAAGCCAGAGCCTTTTGATCTTACTGTGCCTCTGTAAAATATATTGAAAATCTTATCTGTTTGGCTTTCTTCAATTCCTATCCCATTATCTTCAAAAAGGATTTTAATCTTATCATTCTCCATTTGAGCTGATACTTTAATGTAAACCCTGTTAGGTTCGGTAACATCGATGTTCCGGTATTGAATGCTGTTGTCCAAAATATTTTGAATGGCAAGGCGTAGCACATTTTGATCGGCATGTATTGTTAAATCCTGGGAGATTTCATTGTAAAAGGAGATGCCAGCACCTTCCATAACCTCCTTCTTGATGGCGACAATCTTTTCAATCAAATTGTGAATATTGACATCCTCCTCTTCTAAAACCGTATGCTTGAGATTATTGATGCTTAATAGTCTCAATAAGGTATTGTCAAGGACATTGGCAGAAGTCTTAATCATGTTAAAATAATTCCTTGAAACCTCATCCTGTGTTTCCATCAGGGCTATCTGCGAAAGCCCTTTTAATCTGGCTAGCGGGCCTCTTAAATCGTGAGAAGCCCTGTAAACGAAATTATCCAGCTCAAATATCAATGCCTGGATTTCTCTTTCCGCTACTTTTCTTTCAGAAATGTCAAGTGCTAATACAATTTTTGCTTGCCTGTTATTAAATTCAATGGGGTGCGAGTTGATCTCAACAAATATGATCGTTCCATCTTTTTTTACATGTCTCCACACTCCCGAGAGCGTAAAGTATTTGTTTTCGTCTGTAGCAACATTTCTCATTAACTCTTCATGGTCGTCCGGAGGGCGGATGTCGAAGAGTGTTTTCTCTAAAAATTCTTCCTTGGAATAGCCGTAACAATCAATGGCAGCATTATTTACCTCAAGGAAGGAAAGTGTTTTCATATCATAAACCCACATTGGCATGGGATTATTCATAAATAACTTTTTGTAATTTTCCTCACCCGCAATAATTCGTTCCTCTTGCTTTTTGATCTTTTTAAAAACGATGCATAAAGCGAAATAGATGAATACGGTACAAATTACCACAAAAAGAAGCCCTTTGGATGTTTGGAAGTACCTAAATTCTTCGAGTGAAGGCACAATTGTTAGAAGGAAGATGTCAGAAAAAATGATCCAGAAGAATCCAAAAAACATGAATAATATGGCAACAATAAAAGCGGTTTTGTAAGAATTTTTCATATAAAAATAGCTGATCGTATACTTAAATCATCAACAGTTGTGTGATTTTCGATAAAAAATGCGACATCTGAATATTAATATACGAAAAATATGGAGTGATTGGCTAAATAGAACCTTTATCTGGAAATATTTCTGGGTAAATCTTTGGGAAGCCGCGTCAATAATTCATAATTGGGCTGGTTGCTTAATTCTCCAAAGGCGGTAACACTGATACTTTGATTTTTCTGTTTTCCTATCAGCACCACCTCGTCTCCTTTTTCTACATTTGGAATATCGTTGATATCGATAATCATCATGTTCATATTGACAATCCCGATCACATTAGCTCTTTTTCCATGTACTAGTACTCTTCCCTGGTTACTCAAATTTCTACTATATCCATATCCATACCCCACAGGAACAGCAGCTATGACCATATCTCTGGATGTCATAAATGAAGTCCCGTAACCAACAAATTCGCCTCTTTTTACCTGTTTTGTAGATAATATTTTGCTCTTCCAGGTTATTACTCTTTTGAGTGGGTCGTCGCCTCTCAAGCTATTGTGTTGTAAATATTGGATAAAAGTTTCCTTGCTTGGCCAGAATCCATATATTAAAATGCCAATTCTCACCATGTCCATTAATGTTTCCGGGTAATTAATAGCAGCAGCAGAACAAGCCGTATGTCTTAAATTTGGCTTTAGCCCCTGCTCGCAAAAATACTTATAAATAGAATTGAATTGTTCGATCTGGTTCTGAATCCGCAAATAGTTGCTGACACTTTCGGCGCCCGCATAGTGTGTGCACAGCCCTTCTACCTGTAGATATTCTTTATTGAAATCTATAATCCTGATTACCTCTGAAAGATCTTTCTGATCAAAACCTGTTCTGTTCATGCCGGTTTCTACCTCAATATGGATAATGGCCTTTTTGTTCAATTTTTTGGCTACCTCTGAGACGGCCAATAATCTATCTATCTCAAAAATATATATTTCAACTTCATTAGTGATTGCCCACTCCAGCTGGTCGTTTTCTATCATGCCCAGTATAATTAAATGTATAGGCCCTTTTTTCGCATTGAGCACCCTGTAAGCCTCATGGGCACTAAATACAGAAAATCTGTTCACTCCAAAAGATTGTGCCAGGGGAACCAATTCCTCAATACCATGACCATAGGCGTTGCCTTTCACTACTATGGACAAGAGAGCATTCCTACATATTTTTTCTTTTAAAAACTGGATATTGTTTTTTAGCGCTGACTTGCTGATTGTAATAGAAGAAGTATGATATTCCGAGTATAAATGCATAAATGCTAAAAGTTGTGATGTTGGGCCAAAGTATAGAATAATTGAACTCCTGTAGGGATTAATTCGTCAGGGAAGTCATAATCATTGTTATGGAGTTTAGGTGTTTCCTTTCCCGCACCTAAAGCAAATATTGCACCTTTATAACGATCCAAAAAATGACCGAAATCCTCCGACCATTTAAAAGGTTGATCCATTTTTTCGACACTGATGTTATTGTTCACAGCACATTTTTCGATAATACTAACAGCCTCGTCGTCATTGCAAGTGGCAGGGAAAATTTCAGTAAAATCGATATGGGCCTTAAGCCCCTCTTTGTCTGAAATTTTATAGACTATGGCCTTTGCCTCTTCTATTAACTTTTCCATGTCTTCTTTTTGAAAGGTTCTAAGCGTTGCCCTGATTTCCGCGTAGCCGGGACTAACGCCAAAAGCTATCTCACCCAGTAATACATGAACGATGGTAATAAGAGTAAAATCTTCAAATAAATCTTTTTTGGGTAAGATCGATATTTCTCTAATGATTTCAGACAATGCCAAAGCCGGATTTTTTCCGTTTTCAGGTTCTGCGGCATGAGAAGTTGCCCCGTGAAGTTTTATAATAATTCCTCTGGATGCAGCGGCAAAAGCTTTACTTTTGGTATAAATTGTATTTTTTGTCAGAAGAGGGACATTATGAAGAGCATACATGAAATCGGGCTTTAATGCTGTGAAACGCCC
>CAMPJM010000403.1 GCA_946886805.1 uncultured Flammeovirgaceae bacterium
ACCTTAGGACTAAAGGAAGAAGGATGAAAAAAGCTCTCTTTGTTAAACTTTGTGGCAAGTTTTTTTGGCGGCACCACAAAAATACTAAAATTTAAAAATGGACTGTTTTCTATATTGTTTTTCAGGATTATATCGTTCGAAAAATCATTGTCCTCAGACAGATTAAAATTAATGTTAAATCTGTAACCAGCTGAAACGCTAAACCATAAGAAATCATAAATTTCCTGCTCATAAGTGAGCAAAAACCTAATATCGGATTTTCTAAGTTCAAGGGTTTTAATTTCTGATAAGGGTGGGTCGTCCACTACAATATGGTAACTATCTCCTTCTGCATCATATCCGGCTAATAAAATACTCTTCTCCGAAATGTTGTACCTAAAAAAGAAGTTGGCAGGCAATAAGGCCTCTATTCCCCATCTTTCATTAAAGGTCTTGTTCCAAAGAAAAGCGGGATATATTCGAGGTCTACCGAAGGTATAGCTCAAATACAAACCAAAACCATAAGAAGTATACTTATCTTGTTTCCACCCATAGAGGCCTGAGGCAGTATATTTGATAAATCTTGTAAAGGGTAGATGACTATCGTGGCCAAAATCGCCATTTAGTTGCAAGCCTACTTTTGATAAGAAGAAATGATAGTTCGGCAGTGACCTGCTTAAGTAGAAATCTAAATTTATAGATCTCAAGTGTTTTTCCTGTAGATTTTTGTAAAGCGCATATTCAATTTCCTCAGGCTCTTTAAATTTATATTCTTCATATTTATATTTTAGTCCGGTTATTATTTTTGTTCGGGGCTTTAATACCAGGGGTATTTTCAATTTAAACTCTATTGCTTTTGCAGTTTTAAATTCGCCTTCTGCATTGTCCAGACCGTTATATTTTGAAGCAGATGTTATATTAAAAGCTGGAAAAACGGTATAGTTAATTTCTATTCCCTTCGCTTTTCTATTCCCAATAACGCTTGCAGATGCTTCGTCAGGCTTCCCCATCCCCTCTGTAACAAGGGCGGTAGAGTCTGGTGACTGAGTAAAGGCCAATTGAAATTGGAGAACCAATATTATAACAAGGCTTATTCTTATTTTTTCCAAGTTTGTCATTTCCCGTATCTTAAAAATAATGTCCTATTTGTACATTAACAAATTCCCCTTCTTCTGAGAAAGCTACCGTTCCGGATATTAAAAATAGCTTATAAAAATTGACCCACAGACCTGTACCGTAAGCCCTGTGCCATTTAGTTGATTGTTCTCCAAATTTTGACCACACCCTTCCGCTATCAATAAATCCTAACAAACCATAATTGCCAGTAAATATTGGATTCGTGATATTAAACAAGCGCCAGCGGATTTCAGTATTATTGTACATAGAAGATTTTCCTGCAAACCGGTTATTTCTGTACCCCCTTAAGTTTGTATTTCCTCCCACAAACTGGGATTGGAAAAAATTAAAATCGCCAACATTTGTTGATGCTCCAAATCGGATAGCCGCAGTCATATCCAAAGGTAAATTGGGGGTGATGAATATCGACACATCGGTATTTAAATTTGTAAAAGACAAGCTTTCCTCGTTTAGGCCCTGGTAGCTGCTAATTGAGTTGAACCATTTTACACCTCTGGTGGGGTCTCTTTTATAATCCAGGATTTCCAGGTCTGCAAAAATACGGCCTCCTAAAAAGCTGTATGAATTTTTGAGGTTATTATTACTTTCATTAATAATGGTTTCCTCATTATCTTTAAAATCGAAACGTTCAAAAACAGGGCCTAGACCAATCTTAAAAAAGTCGCTAACCCGATGATTTATAGAGGGGTTGATCCTGATACTATTCATATTAATCCTGAAATAGTTAATATCCTCGCCTTCTTCTAAGGAGCCGTTTCCCATCCCGAAGAAATTAAAAACATTTTTAGGCCCCAGCGAGCGGGCGTTCAATGACAAATCCCAGTTTCTGCCAAGAAGGGAATAAAAGGTTCCCTCGTATTTTATTTTGAAAGCCCCTGTATTAAAGGAGTGGTTGGCAAGCAATAGATGGGTCGTCATCGGGTTTTTTCGAAACTTATTCTTTTCTATAAATAAACCCGCCCCAAGTTTAATGCCCTCATCGATATTATATTCAACATTAAATCGCGGTCCAAAATAATCATACTGGTAGGTATTCGCGTCAAAGCTGTTCACGTAATCATGTTTGGAGGTTTTTAATTTTGTTGAGCCTCCAGCTACTATTTTGTTTTCCTCGGTGGTCTGGTCATAAATAAAAACCTTGCTTCCCGTTGATTTGTCGATGATTATATCGTCTCCGGCGCCGCCTATTATTCTTACTTTAATGTCATTTTGACTTTCCCCTCTTACTAAAATGCTATCGTTGCCCCCTTTTGCATAGATCCTTACTTCGCTGGTTTCATTTTCGTAAAAAGTGCGATTAAAGCTCTCCTGTTTTATATCTCCCTCCTCCATGATGTAAACTTTAACCAGAGTCTCGTTTTGTGGCGTAGTTTCTATAAGAACAAATTCATTTTCGTTGCTCCCGGAAATATCTACTTCTTGAGCCAAAACATTATAATATTTTACCGCCCATTTCTCTATATTGTCGCGTCTGGATTTTAGTTTATCAACAATTGTATCGCCTGAAATCCCTGCTACCTCTTCTGGCATATCAGCAATCGCGTTAGCTATAACTTCATCCGTTAACTGTCCCTGGATTTTTTCTGCCTCCATTAGCCAATCTTCTTTTGAAAGTTCTGTCAATAGTTGCCTGTCCAAATCCTTTGCTGAAAGGTTTAGTCCAATAATATCTTTTATTTCATGATCAAAATGTTGGTATTTTCGAATCCCCCATTTTCTGCTTATTAAATAAGGGATGAGGCCGTCAAAGGTGGTAAATATCTGATCCCTATCTCTCGCAATAGGCTTATAGACCGATCCACCTCCTTCCTCTTCTATCTGCGACCATCGCCACTGACTTTCATCCCTGTTCCAATCATTGATAAGCATATCGAATAGCCTGTTTTTTAAAAACATTTTGCTATCAACCCTATTTTTGCTGCCAACTTCCAATTCTCGAAAAAGGGTTCTGGTGGTGACTACATTTTCTGAGTAACCAAAACTTTTAAATTCAGAAAGATCGTCTGAGGGCTTGATCTCCAAAAATGACAACGCTCCTCCAAAATCGTCTATATAGGGCCCAAGTAGATTCGTAAATGGCGTGTAGAATATTTCAGGGTCTGTGTGGAACAGATTTAGTGCCTCCGCCATTTTGGGCACAGCCAGCGCTCCATATGGATGGGACGTAGATATTTGATTTTTTATAGGGTCTTGTGAAAAGGAATTAATTTCCTGATCAGGCGTTATGTTTGGATATTTTTTCTTTAAGCCCCGAAGATTGTACTGGATGCTGTCTTCACTCAGCAGCGTTAACGCTACAGTTTGGTTGCCGCCAGCTTTACTAATGGGTGACAATCCGCCAGCTTCCGTTTTCATATCCAGATAAGGAACCTTGACGGGCGTTGTCCATTCGCTTCTATAGTTATCTCCAAGAAAAAACCTTTTTAGTTTTCCTGCTTCATATTCTTCACCTGCTACCACATATTTTGTGCTATCTTCATAGCTAATAATTTCTTGTTCCTCCAAATCCTCATCAGTTGGTGGCTCTAATGAATACAAGGGATATTTGAAGGTTAATATGCCTTCGGGATTTTCTTCGTTTGCAGTCCAAAACTCGACCCAGACCGTTTTGTTATCATAATAGTTTAACCTGGCAAAACCCATTACCTGTTGCACATAAGAGGTACCACCGCGACGAGCCGCAAAATTTGTCTTTCCCCCTGATCCGCTTATAATATGGGATAGCTCATTGTGCTTCGTGAGTTGGAGGTTATGGTCATGACCAGCAGCAAAAATCACATTAGGCTTATCCTCTATCACCGATAATATCTCGGAAATATATTCCTGATACAAGGGATTGGGAATGTCCTGTCTGGATACGCCATACTTTCTTAGTAGGGGATATAAAGAGCCGATCAAGGGCAGAGGGACATAAAGATTGTCCCGGACAAGTGTGAGAGGGAAAATATTGTCAAACAATGAGAATCTTCCCCCATGGTTGCTATTACTGAACAGTGGATGATGTTCGACAATTAAAATATTTTTATCAGCGTTCCTTTGCACCGCATCTTGAAATTGCACTATAAAATCAAATCGATCATCGACAAAACACCCATTTTCAGGACCTATCGGCTTTTCATGGTGAGTAAGCCACCACTCAGAATCTATAATCAGAATCACCATATTTTCAGATAAGTGGAGTTCGTATGGGCCGGGACATCCTAAATTTGGTAGGAATTCAATGGTGGAGTCTCCATATACCTCAATATACTGCTCTTGCCTGTTTACCGTTTCCAATCCCCCCTCGGTGCTTGCCCGCCAATCATGGTTCCCGGGGATAAATATTTTATTCCCTCTAAATCCATCTAAGGAATTCATTTGATTGTTGATAATTTCTTCCTTTTCCTCCCTGTCCGGCGCATCTTCTTCCGGTAGTCCATAATAATAAATATTATCCCCTAAAAAAATGACTGTGTTTTTAGTTGTTTTAGTTGTGTCTCCATTAGAAATTAAAGAATCAGCCGCCTTCAATTGCCTGTTCATCAAGTTTAAAACAGGATTGTTGTCTAAAGTACCAGCATCACCAATCAAAAAAATGCTGTGGGTAAGGTTCGTCGTATCCGGTG
>CAMPJM010000404.1 GCA_946886805.1 uncultured Flammeovirgaceae bacterium
GATCACGGAGGATGGATATTCTTTTCAACGGCCTTATAGTTTAAGTAGGCAAACCATCTCTATCGCAGATGCTAGAGAAACTGTATATTATGTGACGGAATTAAAAGCCACCTCATTGATTATGAGCCAGAAGGGATCAATGTATACTATAAATGGATCAGTCAGCACGGAATACAAATTGTTCTTGTCCAGATAAAAAGCAAAGCGCTCCATACAGCACGCAGAAAAGCCTTGCCAGTTAAGAATGGATTGGTAAGGCTTTTTTTACTATACCTATAAGCGAAAATTATAGTATAGCCTCAAAACGGGGTTTAGATTTATGAGTTGCTGCTACTAATTGCACAAGCACTTTTTACTTCCAAAGAATTTCTTTCATTTGTTACCTGTAAAATATACTCCAGAATAAGCTTATTGGGATCATAGTTTTTAAATTCCAGATTGAGCTTTTTAATGTTTTGCTTGTAGTCATGTGAGCTTAATACCTTATTTATACTTTCTTTAATTTTTTCAGCGGTTGGGTTTTCAGTTTGAAGATTGATACCAAGATTAAAATATCCTACTCTTGCATTAATTTCATTTTTACCTTCGTGGATTCCTGCCACAATCATGGGCAACTCATGCTGCACGCTTAACATAACTCCACCATATCCTCCATTGGTTACGAATACGTCGGCATGAGGCATAATTTGCTCAAAGGGAATAAAATCTTCAATGACTATATTTGCATCCGGATATTTTTCCTTCAATTCTAATGTTTTAGACCCTCCCGTTGTAACTATTACCAGGTGATCGGAGTTTCTGAAGGCGTTAATAGTAGGAATGATAAGCTTTTTTGGATCCTTTTCGATTGTTCCCTGCGTCAACAGGATCACTTTTTTAAATGCCTTTAGTTTATGAAAAAGTGCTTCCGGAGGGGCGGATTTTTTTGAAGAGGGTATCAAGGCCCCGATAAAGCGCACATTTTTACCCAAATCCGCCCGCTTAAACTCAAAACCCGGGACGCCGCTTTGCAATAACAAGGTTGCGTGCTGGCATAAAATATCAAACATGTTTTTATTGCCGGTTTGGATGCCTTTGCTGTTTAATATTTCCCGAAACATTTTGTGCGTCCCGGCAAGGAGCACTTTATCCGTTAAAAACCTCAAAAAGGCCTGTTTTAGTTGACCGAAAAATCCATAAGAAGGCGTCATACCTAATCCGGCCGGAGGAAGATCTTTGGACGTTTCGATAATGGGAACAACACCTATGGCCAATGCAGGTTTTTTTAGTAACGCTTTAACCAGCGGCATACAGGTAAACATAACATCAGCAATTAAAACGTCAAACGGAAACACGTTGTTGATTTCCTGTATGTCTTCGAATAATTCCGGAGCCCGGCGAATAAAAATATGCTGCAGATCCCAATTTAATCGTTTTATCTGATTACGATAGCGTAGTCGTTCGGGAAAAACTTCATCCACATTAAACTGGTTATAGTCAACAGTCTTTTTAAACGGATAATATGGGATGCTCAGTTGTTCTACTTTTTCTTTGTAATAACTTCCTGTAAACCATCTTACATCATGGCCAGCTTGTTTAAGAGATGATGCAACGCATACTAAAGGATTGAAATGACCGTCGAAAGGCATGTTTGCCAAAAGAATTTTTAATGGTTCCATAAAATTTAGCATTAGTTTTCAGCTAAATTATGGGCTTTAAAGATGCGCGTTGTTAACCTGGGTTAATTAACAGGGTGCTGTTATTATAAAAAAAGAATAGATGGGTGACTAATCCGAGACCAATGAACCTCTAATTCTCAGCCTTTACCTCTCCCCTCGCCGTGATGTTTCTTCTTATTCTGCTTAGTGATTGAGGTTGAATGCCTAGATAAGACGCAATGTAACGCTGAGGCACTCGTTTCAGGATCTGGGGATATAATTCCAGCATCTCCAGATAACGATGATCCGCCATTTCACTTTTATTTTTGATGAGAACATCCACCAGCCTGCTGTACCTGCTTTCGAGGGCTAAGAACATCATTTTAGAGAAAGGCTTACAATTGTCGACCAAGTACAGATAGGCTGATTTTTCCATTCTCATAAGCTTTGTGTGTTCCAATACCTGTAGCGTCGTCGGAGAAGGTGTTCCAAAAAATATGCTCCTGAGATCACCAAAACAGTAGTCTTCAAATTCAAAACCTACCGTATGTTCTTCCATGTTCTCGTCGACGTGATAATGTCTGGTACAACCTTCTAAAATGTAGCCTCCGTAAGTGCAAGGTTGCCCTTGTAAATATATAAAACCACCTTTTTTTATTTTAAAGGGTTTGGTTAGGTTCCATACCATTTTAAACTCATCATGAGTGTATTCGGTATAGGCATTAAAATGGGTGAAAATTCTATCGTATGTCTCTTTTTGTGATGCATTCATCGTGACGACGCTCAAACCTTTAACAATATCTTATTTTTTTAAAAGAAAAGCAATTATTGCCTCATGCTTGATCGCTTTTTGTATCATCGTATAACGCAAAAGCAGGCTCGTCAATATAACCGGTATGAAATGGAAAGAATTAAGCCGTAGCTATCAGGTATTCCAGCGATTGGTTAAAACAGGTGATTAAATAGATCTACTGCTTTAGCCCTATTTTTTTAGACCACTTTGGATAATCTTTGGTTAACAAACCATCAGCCCAGCTACCAAGCCAACTATAGCCGACTCTGCGTTCATAATCAATCTCGGATAAAGCGTACTCTACGATACCGTCCCGATCTACAAACATCGGATAGTTGGTTTCTATTTCATAAAATCTGGCCCATAAAGGTTATGCTCCTTTGGGGTCAAAACCAACCAGGAGATCATAACCTTTCGGCAGTTCCGGATTTTCTTTCTTAATTAATCTGACAGTGGTGATCTTTACATTTTCAAACCATTCTACACCACTGGTAACTGCCTTTATTATTTCAGCATCAGGATTATCAATTTTCATTAGATATTTTAAAATCTGCACACTCTCCGATCCGCTAATCGACACAAGTTCATAGGCTCGGGCATTCGCAGGTTGAAGTGTTCCAGGATCATATTGCGCGCACCATGCTGTAAGTTTGCCATCCACTTTAATTTGTGTTTTAAGGATCACCTCCAACCCTTTATCAATGGCCTTTTGAACGCTTGAGACCCTTGGCGAATCAACAAATTCATATTTACCATTTGCGATATCACGGAACAGCTCCAGTACGCCCATCATTGCCCCATCATTGAAGGTTATATTTTCATAATACCCTTTCCTTATTGGATAGAATTGCGGCCATCCATCATTATCATATTGAGCCTCTAATAAATAGTCGACCCCTTTTAAAAATCCTTTTTTGAATCTTGATTTTTCTGTCTTTGTAAATACCCTGGCTAAAAACCTCATCTGGCTATAAGTAGCCTTATTATCAATCGTGGGCCTGCCTAGATCATCATTATGATCTTTTTTAGCTTTCAGAATAGTTTTAATGCTATTCTTATCCATCATTTCAGCCATTTCGTTATTCTTCGGCCATCCACCAGTTTCATGCTGATATATCAATACATTATCAGCAATCCGAATGGCTTCATCACCTGCGTACCATTCCTCATCCTGATTGAGAGCCTCTCGCCATTTTATAGTTACGTCCTGTGCTTTTAAATTAACAACAGCAATGAACGGCAGCAGCAAGCCAATTAATGTTACTAAAGGACCAACTTTTCTAATTTTAAACATTTCTTTCCTATATAATAATTATCAATTCATTTCCTTCCACAGGAGTCATTTTTACCTTGCAGCCAACTCGAATTAAGCTTTACCGCATCATTCCAATACCGTTTCGGCACCCAACTATTCTCAATCAAACAGTTGAGGTTCTGAGGGGGTCTGGATACCAATTAACTTCGAAGATACAATTTGGCTACCCAACTATGCTACCGCAATTTCGCTCTGTCGTTTAGAAAAGCTAGGAAATTAAAAGAAACAATATAAGATAAATTTTTAGCATCCTAATTGGGATTCCGGATATTTGCTCCGCTTTGCTTCATAAATTCCTCGCCAAAGGCATCGCTATGAGGGAATACGGTGATCAATTAAGGTGTTTCCACTCCCGCTCCCTTATGGAATGGAATGCGAAGTTTATAGTATTTATGGAAACCGCTGTCCATCAACCGCACTCAAATGAAACACCTGTAATCTCTTCACATAGCCGGATAAATTTTTCCTGTAGCGATACGTCATCAGCGGAAGGACTAGATTTAGTTGCTTGCTTATAATAGAAATAATGGCCGCTTACCTTCGCCCTATCATCGTGGCTTGATGCAAGCCATACTTGGGTCTGGTATCCTTTTTCAAGATCATCGGGTGCTCCACTCCCACCCATTTTGGTAGGCACCCAACCTGGGTTTACTGCGTTGGCATGGATTCCAGGACATTTCCTCGCTATTGCTTTAGCCAGCATCAATACATGTAGCTTAGAATCAGCGTAGGTAATACTGCTACCATTTTGTTTAAAACTTTCCACCTGGAAGCGTCCACCTTTGTGCAGGCCAGAACTGAGGTAAATTAAGCGCTTTGGTTTTTCAATAAGACATGTTAAGACATAAGGTGCTAAAGTATTGACAGCGAAAATATCTTCCGGTAGACCGCCATAAATGCCAGCATTGTGAATAACCGCGTCGAATTTTCCCAAGGCGTTTACCTGCAATGCCAGTTGTTTTGTTTCATCAATAC
>CAMPJM010000405.1 GCA_946886805.1 uncultured Flammeovirgaceae bacterium
GGCATTGTCAATGGGCATTTTCATGCATCTGACCCTCAAAAGATACAAAAAATCGGCCAGCTAAGAATGGGAGCAGCGAAGGTTTTGGAAGATATTCGGTTTACGCCCTCCCTTGAAAGAAAATACACTGTATCCGATATGATAACAGGTTTTGGTGTAGCTGAATCTGTGAAACATTATTATAACATCTGGGGTGGTAATCTAAATGAGAAAACAGCAGTAATACAAGGTTGGGGAAATGTTGGCGCCTCGGCGGCATATTATTTGGCCAAAAACGGTGTTAAAATAATTGGCATCATCGATAAAAACGGAGGAATAATAAATAAAGAAGGGTTAGATGATGCGCAGGTGAAGTCACTTTTTTTAGCAAAAACGAAAAACTCCCTTGCGGCTGACACTATATTGCCGTTTGATGTGGTTAATGATAAAATTTGGTCGTTGGGAGCCTCAATTTTTATACCAGCAGCAGCTTCACGGCTTGTAAACAGAGATCAAGTTGAATCAATGATAAATTCAGGATTGGAAGTCATAGCTTGTGGTGCAAACGTTCCTTTTAAAGATAACAGAACTTTCTATGGCCCTACTACCGCATTTGCCGATGAACATGTAGCCTTAATACCCGATTTTATTGCTAATTGTGGGATGGCCAGGGTATTTGCTTTTCTCATGAGTGGAGAAATAGCAGTCACCGACGAGGCAATTTTTGATGATGTTTCGGGGACTATTGAATCCGCGCTCGGGACAATCCATCAGCAATGCCCGCAATCGATTGGTCTTGGACGCACTTCGTTCGAGATTGCCTTAAAACAACTATTATAACTGAATAGACTGAAAAATAAGAATAAGTAGCATCAGAGCATCTCGGGAAAAGCAAAATACCGGATAATAAAAGATTCTGAAAAATGTAAAATGAAAGTCGTTTTAAAAAAACCTTAATTGCCCACACAAAATACACAATATAGGCTCTTGGCATGACCATTAATATTGATACTCGAACTGAGGTTATAAAGAATATATTAAGTTATATATCGGTTCATTGTAAGGTTCTTTTCAAAAAAAACATTATTTTGCGAAAGACAACCTCCATAATCGAATGAAATGATCATTTGATTATTGTTTTTTTAAAAATAAGAAGCAGTTGTTAACAAAAGGATAATTTTGACATTAATAAATTTTTGTCTTTTTTAGGAAGTTTTTTGATTAATTTGCTTACCTGATCCACATTAATTCCAAAATAAAAACTTAAAATATTCGATGAAGAAATGCGTGCTGTTGTTATTGTTAGTATTTTCTCTTGTATCATTTCAATCCATTGCATTTGCCCAGGATGCAGAAATTGATTCTGCGGAAACTACTCAAGTAGATTCTGCAACCTCAAACATCTCGGAAGAACAAGAAACTATTCTTCATCAGGAAAACGTAGAGGAGCATACTACTGCTCCAGCTTGGACGGTAATCCCTTTCGTCGTATTATTATTGATGATCGCTACAGGACCGCTGTTCTATGAACATTTTTGGCATAAAAACTATCCAAAAATTGCGGTGATATTAGCGGTGATTGTGGTGGGATACTATCTGTTTGTATTACACAATGTGCATGGCCCCGTTCATGCCATGTTTGAATACTTTCAATTTATAGCACTTCTCACCTCTTTGTTCGTTGCATCGGGAGGCATAAAAATAGATGTTGATAAAAAAGCAACGCCCTTTACAAATGCGCTACTTTTATTAATTGGAGCAATAATTTCAAACTTTATAGGTACGACAGGTGCATCCATGTTGCTTATTCGGCCTTTTATAAGGTTAAACAAGGGAAGAATCAAAGCCTACCATATCATCTTTTTCATATTTATAGTGAGTAATATTGGCGGCTCTCTTACCCCTATCGGAGATCCCCCATTGTTTCTTGGCTTTTTAAAGGGCGTTCCATTTTTTTGGACACTTGTACATAACGTAGTTGCATGGGCATTTGCCACGGTAGTCTTAATAGTAATTTTCTATTTTGTCGATAAAGGAAACACAGAAATCGATATTCTGGACGATCCGGACGTTACCTATAGTAATAAAGTAAGAATTTTAGGTTCTAAAAACTTCATTTGGCTTGGAATTATAATTTTAGCTGTGTTTGTTGACCCCAATATATTTCCGGGGATTGTCCCTGGCATCCACTATGACGGGCAAGTATTTTCCTTTATCCGGGAGTTAATCATGTTTTCGGTAGCTTATTTATCTTATCGGTTTGCTTCTAAGAAAGCGCTGGCTGGCAATGATTTTAATTTTGAACCTATTAAAGAAGTAGCCTTTATTTTCATAGGAATATTTGGCACCATGATGCCTGCTTTGGAATTGGTAGGCGATTTCGCCCAGTCAGAAACCGGTGCTGCGCTCATTACACACAATACTTTATATTGGGGCACAGGCGTACTATCGGGTTTCCTAGACAATGCACCAACTTATCTGAACTTCCTTGCTGCAGCTATGGCGTCTCAAGGAGCGTCTTTGAATTCGATGGCAGATGTTCAGGCTTTTGCTGCTGGCGGTGTATATTATGATTCTGTGCTAGACCTAAAAGCTATTTCAATTGCTGCAGTGTTTTTCGGCGCAATGACCTATATAGGAAATGGTCCGAATTTTATGGTTAAATCTATCGCCGAACAAATTGGAATAAAAATGCCTTCATTTTTCGGTTATATTATAAGATTTTCTTTGCCAATATTACTGCCTGTGCTAATAGCAGTTTGGTTAATCTTCTTTGCTTTTGTTTAAAAGGCTTTGTTTTAAAATTAGTTGCTGAGGGATAAAGGGACAGTTCATTGCGAGAATTAATTTTTGGTCCTGCTAAACACACAAATAGGGATGATTGTATAAATTACTGTAAATCAGTAATTTATGTAAACACCTCATCGGTAGTAATAATGGAATAAATTCCATTATTACAAAATCGTTCGTGCCGATGGCACTCCATTTTCTCACCTGCCAAATGCCGTAGGCATGGACGATGCTGTTACCTTAGATTTCAATCTAAGGTACAGAAAGGTTAGAAGCTTTACTAAACCATGTCCGCAAGTTGGCGGATCGAAGGTTTAGTAAAGCAGAGATTCGTTCAACGTTTTGTACAACACGTCATCGCGAGTTAATTTTTTCTTTTCGAAAAAAATTGATGCGGCGATCCCCTGAAACGAAGAGCGGAGGTTTTATTAGGGGGATTGCCGCACTTTTAACTTACTCCTACTTCATCTCGGTTTATCAGAAGTGTAGCTTTGTGACATGACCAGTGCGGAAACGCCGTTCGCAATGACGCGGTTGTAAAGAAAATTCCTGCGCACTTGGTTTTACTTCTGCTTCATTAGGGTCTTTGGACAGTAATTTTTGTACGTGGCCTTTAACCAATTCGCCGTTACTGATAACGTGGTACTTCGCGCATCCATTAAGGTTCCTCTTTAGGCCTTTACCTTAGAGTACCCTCTTCCTTTTTTTCCTTGTTTTTATCTTTTCCTCCGAAAAGATTGAGCAACCAACTGTTATTAATTTTATCAATAGTTTCGTCGAGATCCTCGGTGCCTTCGTTGATATTGTGGATGGAGGTTTCTACTTGTTGGGCCATAGTAGTGTCGGTTAACAATTTCCCTATTGTACCGTCTTTGTTTTTGAGCATTGAAGTAAATTCTTCCAGGTTTTCTGTGGTCGTGGCGGTGTTGGCTAAAGTCTTTTCCAATGAATCTAGCGTGCTTCTTAACTGATTTGCCATCGTACTATCCGTCAGTAACATCCCCAAGGTACCCTTACCGTTTTGCAGGCTTTCAGAAACGCTAGCCAAGTTGGCAGTAAACAGCTCGGCGTTTTGGCCCGTACGGTAATAAGCGTTTATCATATTATCAAAATTATTCACCAGTTCAGGATCCGTTAAAAGCCTTCCTATTGTACCTTCCCCTTTTCTTACCTGGTTCGTAATCTCTTCCAGGTTGATCATAATACCTTGTGCGTGCTTGGCTGTTTTTTCCAATTCGGCCAGTATCTGGTCAATTTCCACCGGCTCAATAGACGAAAGCTCTGCTTGCTCTCCTATGTTTGGTGCGCTTTCCGACCCCGAAGAAATGCTTATCACCTTGCTCCCCATTAATCCCTCTGAACCAATTGACACCTCCGCATCGCTCTTTATGAAATTGCTGGCTTCCTTTTCAACCCTCATCACCACCCTAATTTTGG
Source organism: uncultured Flammeovirgaceae bacterium (assembly GCA_946886805.1). The sequence goes on from CAMPJM010000405.1 coordinate 4,207, forward strand.
TGTCGCTCACAATGGATATACTTTCCACAGTACCAATATTGATTCCAGAGTAACGAACATTATTACCCACCTGCAAGCCTCCAACATTTTTAAAATGGGCAGTGATCTGAACCGTACTTCCAAAGAGGTTTTGTTGGGCGCCTATGTAGTAAACCGCTCCGATGAAAATGATTATTCCGATTACCACAAAAAAGCCAAGTTTTATATTCTTATTTAATTTCTTATTCATATGAATATGTTTTTTATTCCTATTTAATCACTCTAAGAGCATTCCACTTTCCACTTCCGTAAGAACAGTTTTACGCTCCATTTTATGGAAACCACTGATCCTTTATCTTGGCCAGCAATGCTATTAAGTTAAGCTTTTAAAACACCTCATCCTCGATCCTTCTCCTAAAGAGAGAAGGATAAATCGCCTTAACTTTAATAGCATTGCCCGGACTAGGGTTGGCAAGGTTTTTTTATTTCATTTTAAGTAAAAAAAGCCCTCACCCATTCTTCTTTAGAATTCA
>CAMPJM010000406.1 GCA_946886805.1 uncultured Flammeovirgaceae bacterium
GCTTTAGAATCTGACTTAAAAAACCTTAAAAAAGAATATGCCTCCATGGCTTATGCTGCTTCAAAGGCTGGCTCAGGAATGAACCAGTTAACTTTTTTATTTTCTGCTGAATCTTTCAATCAACTCGTGAGAAGGTTCCAGTATATGAAGCAATATGGAGAGGCAAGAAAAAACCAGGTAGAACAGATTGAAAAAGTAACAGAGGCTTTATCTTCACAAAAAACCTCTATAGAAGCAAAACGGGTCGAAAAAAACATTTTGCTTAATCAGCAGGTGGAGCAAACACAGAACCTTTTAAACTTAAAGGTCAAACAAAGCAGCATACTACAAAACCTGACCCAAAGAGAAAGCGAATTAAAAAAGGAGTTGGCGAAAAGAAAAGAAGCTACTGAGCGTCTGGATAAATTAATTGCTGATATAGTCAAAAAAGAACTCGCGGCCGCGGCAGCTACCAAAGCCACTCCGGAAGCCACATTATTGTCCTCCTCTTTTGAAGGTAATAAAGCCCGGCTGTTATGGCCGGTAGAATCCGGTTTTATTTCCGGAAGATTTGGTACGCACCCGCACCCAGTTTTAAAGGGAATTATGATTGATAATCAGGGCGTAGATATACAAACCAATCAGGACGAGAAAGTACGGGCAGTATTTGATGGGACTGTAAAAACAGTGGCCATGGTACCGGGCATGAACAATGTGGTGATTATACAACATGGAGATTATTTCACGTTATATGCCAGAATGACCAAAGTGACCGTAAAACCTGGCCAGAAAGTAATGGCAAAAGAACTAATAGGAGAAGTTTATACAGACAAAGACGGCATTGCTGAATTGCAGTTTCAAATCTGGAAGAACAATTCCAAATTGGATCCGCAGGCCTGGCTATACCCTAAATAAGGACTTTAAAAATATTCATTCTCAGTTCTTTGAACTTTTCAATTTAAGTTTGGGGTTTCTTGAATAGGTGTTTATAAGTTGGCGGTATTTGTGGTCATTTTATAATTATCTATATTTGTATTAAATCTGATAGTTTTTTTCTAGGGAATGCCTTTAATTTTCATTAAATAAGGCTTCATAACCATGAAATAAGATTGTCTATCAACTTTCATTTGTAATCTATAAATTAAATTATATGCACACTATTTTCGCATTCATAGGAGGATTAGGGGGTTGGGAGATCTTGCTAATTGTTTTGGTACTATTGATTTTCTTTGGCGCAAAAAGGATACCAGAGCTAGCCAAAGGACTTGGTAAAGGAATTAAAGAATTTAAAGATGCTACCAAGGAGATGAGAGACGAAATCGAAAAAGAAGATACTCGTCCAGTTAATAAGGATAGAAGCACAACTGAACCCCACACAACAAGCACTGTAAACGAAAATCAAGTTAAAGTAGAAAAACCATAAAACTTTGAGAACCTATTCATCACTGCAAGAAATAAGAGAAGATATACGTAAAGGTGTTGTTTCTTGCAAAGCTCTGGTAGAGCATTATATAGCTACTATTAATGCTAAAAAGGAGCTAAATGTTTTCTTGGAAGTTTATGAAGATTATGCTTTACGCCAGGCTGAAATTATTGACAAAAAAATAACGGACGGAACAGCTGGCAAGTTAGCGGGCATGGTGATAGGTATTAAAGACGTTATCTGTCACAAAGACATGGGATTGCAGGCCGGTAGTCAAATTTTAAAAGGCTTCAAGTCGCAGTTCAATGCAACTGCTATAGAAAGATTGTTAGCAGAAGATGCCATTATTATAGGCCGCCAGAACTGTGATGAGTTTGCTATGGGATCGTCGACAGAAAACTCTTCTTTTGGACCAACAAAAAACGAAGCTGATCCGACCCGAGTCCCCGGTGGTTCTTCAGGCGGGTCTGCGGTAGGTGTACAGGCAGATATGTGCCTGGCAGCCCTGGGCTCTGATACAGGCGGATCTGTAAGACAACCTGCTGCGTTTTGTGGTGTGGTAGGCTTAAAACCAACCTACGGCAGAATTTCCAGACATGGTCTTATCGCATATGCCTCTTCATTTGATACCATTGGAATATTCACCAGATCAATCTATGACAATGCTCTAATTCTTGAAGTTATTTCAGGGAGTGATGAGTTTGACAGCACAGTATCAAAAAAGGAAGTCCCACAGTACAGCAAGCACCTTCATTTCGACAAAAAGGTTAAAATTGCTTACATAAAAGAAACTATTGATGCTAAAGGGCTAAGCAGGGAAATAAAAGAAAACACGCTTGCTTCATTAGAATTCTTAAAAAAAGAAGGCCATACCGTAGAGGCTGTGGATTTTCCATTGCTTGACTATGTATTGCCAGCTTACTATATTTTAAGTACCGCGGAAGCGAGTTCAAATCTCTCCAGGTTCGACGGTGTTAAATATGGCTACAGAAGTGAAAAATCTGAAACGTTGGAAGCTATGTACAAAAATAGCAGAACAGAAGGTTTTGGAGAGGAAGTCAAAAGAAGAATTATGTTGGGCACCTTTGTGCTCAGTGCCAGCTATCACGATGCATATTATACCAAGGCTCAAAAAGTACGAAGGCTCATAAAAGATAAGACGGAGGAATTGTTAAATAAATACGACTTCATCATTTTACCTACTACGCCTACTGCTGCTTTTAAAATTGGTGAGCATAGAAGTAATCCTATAGAAATGTATCTTGAGGACCTATTTACAGTACAAGCCAACATAACAGGAATACCAGCAATTTCTATTCCTAACGGCATTGATGATCAGGGTTTACCTATCGGTCTACAAATATTATCCATGTCATATTCAGAGCAAAATTTACTAGCATTTTCAAGTTATTTGTTAGATAATAGTAATTAAATAACTACTACCTATGTCAAATAAGAAAAAAATGTTCCTGTTCTCTTTTATCATACTATTCACCCAACTGAATGGCTATGCAATTTCTTATAATGGCGACAGGAATGCGGTTGATAACGACTCACTAGCAGAAGATTTATTCATTCCGGAGTATAACTACGAGTATGTTCCGGATGCTCCCTATGAATTAATAGAGGATAGAATTTCATGTATTGATACTGATATTACATTAACCTATAACAACCGGATCAAATCCTTTATTGATTATTTTACGGTAAGAGATAGAGGCTACACAAAATTGATGATACAGAGGATGAATCTTTATTTTCCTCTATTCGAAAAATACCTAAAGAAACATAACCTCCCACTAGACCTTAAATATTTAGCGATCGTGGAGTCTGGTCTTAACCCGCGTGCAATCTCACGTGTTGGAGCCGCAGGCCTGTGGCAGTTTATGCCTGCAACAGGCAGAAGCTTTAAATTAAATCAGGACTACCATATCGATGAAAGATTAGACCCTGAAAAAGCTACTGAGGCAGCATGCTTATATCTAAAACAACTTTATAGGATGTTTGGGGATTGGGAAATGGCACTTGCTTCTTATAATTGCGGTCCCGGTAACGTGAGAAAAGCAATCAGAAGATCCGGTTATAAAGATACTTTTTGGGAGGTGTACGATCATTTACCTAGAGAGACCCGCTCTTACGTTCCACAATTTATTGCCATAGCTTATGTAATGAATTATGCAGAAGAGCATAATTTTATAGAAGAGGAATTTGAGTATCCAATGGAAGTGGATACTGTACAAATCAGTCAATACTTAGATTTGAAATCATTTGCAGGTCAAATAAATGTTTGCCTGGAAGATCTTCAAAATTTAAACCCTGAACTTAAGAGATTTGCCATCCCTAATGATGCTCAAAATTATCCGTTAAAGGTTCCTTCAGATAAATACGATTTTATTAATACAAATAAAATGGCATTGCTTGACTCCGCATCAAAATTATGGGAAGAAAATCAGTCAATGATCGCTAAAAGTAATCCTGCCAGCACCAATGAAAAAGAAAAACTCGTTTATAGAGTACGGAGCGGTGATGTGCTCGGAAAAATTGCAAGCAGACATAGTGTAAGAATTGCAGATATTCGAAAATGGAATAATATAAATGGCAATTTAATTAGGGCAGGACAGAGGCTCACTATTTGGGTGACCCCTAGCGCTTCTTCCTTAAGCAGTCAATTAGCAAAATCTGATTCCGATAAGCCAATTCCCGTTCCAGATGGGGTATACCTGGTGCAGCCGGGCGATACACTTTGGGACATCTCCAAAAAATACAATAACCTCAGCATTGAGAAAATCAAGAAGCTGAACAACCTTACCAGCAACAGCATAAAAGCCGGTCAACGGTTGGTTTTAAATTAAACTCTTGAAAAACTAATTTTATAAGGCATCTTTAAAAAGGATGCCTTTTTTATTGAAAATTTTGCTTACAACCTAATGCCTTTGACAAAAAGCCGAATCAAGCGAAAAGGTTGTAAAGTAAAGATTAAATATTTTTACTATTGAAAAAAAGTGCCCAAGCACAGGTATGCAAAGAAATCCCCGTAGAAGGAAGTTGCTTCTATTTTTAGCCTACTTTAGAAATCATTCTACTTTGTAACAGTTTTACTGCGGCCTAAATAACTGAAAGACACCCCATAACACACGTTCCCAAACCTGTTCTCCGAATCGAGTCCGGAGTCTTTCGGACCGGGATCTCTCAAAACTATAGCCGAATCTTCCCTTTTTCGATATTTGAAAATGCGCAATCGCCAGAAGTATCCACTTGTCTAAAAACCAGCCTTGGCCACATTTAAAAAAAGCAAAACAAAAAGCATGTAAAT
>CAMPJM010000407.1 GCA_946886805.1 uncultured Flammeovirgaceae bacterium
TCTTGTCCATAAGGTTTTTTTATTAAATCCAGACCGCCGTTATAGGTTCCCACCCATATCTGCTCCGTTTCATCCTGTAGTAGAGCATAGACCGTATTAAAACTGAGACTTGTGGGGTCTTGCGCATCTCTTCTGAATTTATGAACCTCAAATGGGATATCTTTTACAGGAAGGGTGTCCAGTATACCATCAATTCTAAAAAGACCGTCACTTTTAGTCCCTATCCATAAATTTTCCCTTTTATCGCCCATTAACGCATAAACGCTATGCATTGCAAACCGGGAGTTAGCAGGTAGATCATCGGGGATCGTATAAAGTAGATTGTTTTGCTCATCATAGCAGTTTACTTTACCCGCTTTAGTACCGATCCATATTCTGCCGAACTTATCCTCCATCGTACTTCTTACCTCATTTTCCAACCGGAAGTTGGCGTCAGGGTTTGGCTTAATATGAGTAAAGTTGTTTTTGAACAAACTAAGCTTATTTAAGCCGCCATGAAAAGTCCCTATCCACAAGTTCTTTGAGTTGTCCTCATAGATAGACAATACCATATTCGAAGAAATACTGCCGGGGTTGGTCTGACTGTTAAAATACTGATCGAACTCATTTCTTTCATTATCGAACCGGCACAGTCCGCCACCATACAAGCCAAGCCATAAAACGCCATTGCTGTCCTCAAAGAAAATATGCTTTTCGCTATCACCTAAAGGCTCCCGAAATTTGGCATTTAGGTCATAGTAGCGGAACTTTTGAACGGCTGGATTAAAGAGCGTCACTCCCCGCCTTGAAGTACTGATCAACCAAAATAAGCCTTTTTTATCGGCATAGGATCCTGTAAATGTATTTTCAATATCTCCGGCACTTTTCCTGTTATCGGCCATAAAATGGGAATACCTGAGGCCTTCTTCTTCAATATACACTACTCCCGATCCATAGGTGGTAACAATAATGCTATGGTCGTCATTTATACTGAAAGAAGTAACAGGGGCAGTTATGTTTAAATGTTTGTTCCATTCTTTTAATGCCTTGTCTTCAAAGGCCAGTCGGTAGATCCCGTCCTTTTCGGTACCGAACCACATGCCTTCCGCAGATTCGCAAAATTCTCTGAAGTTTACAGGGTTAATTGCGTTAGCATAAGTTTGTACATTCGGCGAGTGATCGAAATTGTCTGTCGAAAGCGAAACCAGCCCTTTATCCGTGCCTACCCAGGTAGTGCCTGTTTTATCAAGATGTACAAAGCTTACATTGTTGCTCGGAAGCAGATTGTCTGTGTTAAAAATGTCGATTGTATAATCTTCCGGGTTTTTGGAACCCTTGAAACGGATTAAGCCACCGTTTTCCGGTAGAATCCACACAATACCGGGCGAGCCCTCTACAATGCTTTTTGACTTGACGATGTAGTCATTGTTTTTTTCTTTAATTTTTCTATCAATATTTAAAAAAGTTTCTGTTCTGGGATCAAATCTTTGTACTTCATTGTCAAAAGTAACGATCCAGAGATATTCCAGCGTATCCTCTACCATCAGGTGAATTCTGTTGTTAGATAAGCTGTTCAGATTGCCAGGCTCTGATTTAAAGATCCTAAAATTTTTCCCATCATATCGATTAAGACCATTTAAGGTGCCAAACCAGAGGAAGCCTTTTTTATCTTGCAATATTCTCCTTACAGAATTATTGGATAGCCCTTCATTGATGGTAAACCTTTCAAAAGGATATGGCGAATCGTCTATCGCCTTGAGAGGAAATAACATTCCAAAAAACACCGTAACAAAGACTAAAATTTTCAACATTTTCAATTTTCGAACCCTCCAAATCTCAATGGCTATTAGGTGTACCGGAGTAAGTAAAATACCTAATACATCCATTTTAAAAGCAAAATAACAGTTTGTCCTGCTAAATGTGTATAATTTTCCAGAACCTTTGCTATAATTTATTCCAACTTTATGATGTAATAAATCCTGATTAAAACAAATATATAATATTCTTTACATTTTCCGCAAACGATTTCGAGAGAAGTCAAACTTTAGATTCCTATCACTTGATAGGAAATTTCAAAAAGTGTAAAGCATTAAGAAGATATAAAACACCAAATAACAAGCCTATGAAAAAATCCATTACTAATTCAATATTCTTAATGCTCATTTTTCTACTGTTCTTAGGGTGCAAGGAGGCTTTTGAAGAGCATTATGAAAGACCTGATTGGCTGCGAGGAAATGCCTGGAAGGTACTGGAAGAGAAGGGTGATTATACTATATTTTTAGAAGCTGTTGAAAAAGCAGGTTTTAAAAGTCTTGTTAATGGTAAAGGTGTGATCACAGTTGTTGCACCCGATGATGAAGCTTTCGCCCGCTACTTCCAACAACATAACCTGGGCTCTGTTGAAAATATTTCTACAGAAGAATTAAAAAAACTGATAGGCTTTCACTTGGTATATTATGCTTTTGATAAAGAAAAGTTCGCCAATTATAATCCTGAGGGCGTGGATGCTGAAGTGACGGCAAATGTTGCAGGAACCTATTACAAACATAGAACAAAAAGCCGCGATACCTTAAGTACTATGGTGGACGTAGTGGATGGAAAGGTGAAACACGTGTTTCATAAAGAACGGTTTCTGCCAGTCTTTTCCAGTTATATATTCGATTCCAAAGCAATAGATGCAGCTTATAACTATGAATACTTCTACCCTGAAAGTTCCTGGACCGGCCAGGGTGGTGGATTTAATATTTCTAATGCAACTGTAAGCGAATACGCCATTCCTACCGATAACGGGTATTTATATCTGGTAGAAGAAGTGGTAGAGCCTCTCGAAACTGTTCATGCGGAACTTAAGCAAGAGGCAGATTATTCCACTTTTATTTCTATGTATGACAGGTTCATCAACTTTTACTATGATGAACAGACTTCGCGCGAATACGCAGCCGTCGGTGATTCACTTTTTATATTAAACCATATCGGCCTGCCACAAATAGGATCGGAATGGTCGTATAATGGTGAGTCTGGTTTGCCCGACTATGCTAATCTTGCCCAGCTGTCTTCAAAAGCTTTTAATGTTTTTGCTCCTGACAACCACGCCTTAGAAAGTTTTTTTCAGGAATTCTGGTCAGAACATCACGGATCTATTGAGGAGGTGGATTTTCTTCCTATAGCTTATCTATTGTACAACCATGTTTATCAGGGAAGTATCGTTTTTCCGGAAGAAATTTCAAAAGAACAAATAAAAAGTGCTTTTGGAAATCCCATCTTATTTAACCCGGATGAGGACGTAAAACATAAAAAAATAGGTGTCAACGGTGCCTTTTACGGGCTGGAGACTGTGGTGGTTCCCGGTATGTTTAAAAGTGTAACTGCGCCATTGTTCAAAAATCCATCATACAAAATATTTCTTTATATGATGGATCGTGTCGGTATGGTTGAGCCTCTTATGAGTGATGCACTTGATTTTACCTTGTTTATCCCTTCCGACGAGGTGATTTTAAACACCATATATGGGGGCAGCAATATATTTTGGAACCCCAATAACCCGTTAAGGTTTGGTGATGAAATAATTGAGGTAGAAAATTCTGAAGGAATCAGGGTCTCAATGAGCCTTGGTGCAATGTCAAGGTTTGTAAATGATCACATTGTAACCGGGGAAATAACAGAGATCGCTGGCAAGAGAGTATTTCGTACCAGAAATGCTTTCAGCTATTTATACGTAACCGATGAAGGTGTGGCTTCATCGGGAACGTATAATTTATCAAATTTTATAGCCGCACAAACGATACCCGGCGACTATATTAACGGAAATACATATGAGGTGGAGAATGCTTTGGTCAGAGAAGAAGGAAGCTTTAAATATCTCATTGGTTCCGCTACTTCGGGAACCAGCTCCCTTCAGGATTTTTCCGAATTTTCGAAATTATTGTCCCAGGCAGGATTAATTGATTTAAACAACGAGCTTACCTTCTTGTTCGGAGACAATTTTGTGCTGTTTGCTCCGTCTAATGAGGCGATTTTAGCAGCCAAAGATGAAGGTCTTATCCCTACCGAAAAAGCTGAATTGGCTGATTTTCTCAAATACTATTTTGTACCTGTTACCTCGAATGGTCTTAATGATTACCCTTTTGCAGGATTCGGAATACAGGGCGATTTTCTTACTGCTCAACCTTCTGCAATTGAAAATAGCCGCCTTACCATCAGCGATAATGGATCAATGCTGGGGGTAAGCAATCAAATTGGAGAGTCTGCAAATGTAGTGAGTGAATTTCCAAGGATATATGTAGATGGTGCTGTCTATTTGATCGATGCTGTCATTAAGTCTGAATAAAGAAAAAAAATAGCTTATGAAATTAAAATTTACCATTTCTTTTGTTTTAATGCTTGCATCAGTGCATCTCCAGGCGCAAAACAGGGTGCTATCCGGTAAAATACTCGACACAAGAGGGGAGGCCCTGATTGGTGCCAGTATTTATGTAGAAAATGAACAAAAAAGAACTTTGACAGGAATAACCGCAGATATTAGTGGTAATTATGCCTTTACAATTCCCGAAGGGGAAAATCTCACAATTGTATGTTCTTTTGTTGGTTATCAATCGCAAAGTGTCAAATACCTTAATCAAACCGAACTGAACTTTACACTGGAAGACGAAAGTGTCACTCTTGGAGGAGTGCAGATCTCCGCAGAAAAAATTGATAGGAACTCTTTGGG
>CAMPJM010000408.1 GCA_946886805.1 uncultured Flammeovirgaceae bacterium
ATGCAAGTGAATGACTCACAAGTTACAAGGGATTTTAATATTTTTAAGAATTCAATGAAAACGGCTAAAATAATTAATTTGATTTCCTCTGGCTTTTCATTGTTTGCATTTTTTAACAGGGATAAAATGCCTGCCGGAGCTTATTGGGGTACATTGGGTACTGCTGGTGCAGTTGCAGCCTTCTTTAACATTCGATCAAGTATTATCTTGGATAGATCAGTGAGGCGGTATAATAAATTAGTTTCGGGGACTGAATTGGGTCTTCAATACGATAGAACCCTTTACGGAAATGGAATTTTAGGTGTTGGAATATCACATAAGTTTTAGGTGAATTAAGAAGGAAAAGATGTATACCAACACCGAAATAACGTTCATTTTCTTTGTGGTTTGAAGAATCTGAAATTCAAGAATAAACAATAAGTAGATGAATAAATTCCCTAAAATAGCAACCAAAGGAAAATTGACACTAGGATTGGTGTTTCCATTGGAGGCATACACAGGTTCTATTGCAAAAATGGAAAATCAAGAACATCTTGCTAGACGAGTAGAAGAGCTTGGTTTTAAAGCATTGTGGTTTAGAGATGTTCCTTTTAATGATCCTAATTTTGGAGATGCAGGACAACTTTACGACCCTTGGATTTATATGGCCCATATAATGAACCATACCGAGGAAATTGCTTTAGCCACAGGAAGTATCATCCTTCCTTTGCGTCATCCAGTACATACTGCAAAATCAATAAATAGTCTCCAAATTCTGTCCAAAGAAAGACTGATATTAGGTGTAGCCTCTGGAGATAGACCAATCGAATATCCCGCATTTAATCAGCACTTAGAGAATAAATCAGAACTGTTTAGAGATAGTTTTCACTATATCAAAGCGCTGCAAGGTGATTTTCCACAATATACCTCGGAGTTTTATGGTAATACAAATGGTGGAATAGACTTACTGCCAAAATATTACCAAAAGACGCCAATGCTTGTAACTGGTCATTCCGGACAATCGTTAGACTGGATAGCAGAAAACTCAGATGGATGGTTATATTATCCTAGAAATTTCAAGACTTTGCAGGTGGTAATGCAGCAATGGAAAGAGGCTTTATCTAAAAATGGGCAAGACTGGAAACCTTTTATGCAATCCCTGTATGTGGACATAATGAAGGACTCAAGTGCGAGGCCTACACCCATTCATTTGGGACTCAGAACGGGGACTGATTATCTAAATACCCATTTAAAGCTATTAGAATCTTATGGTGTAAATCACGTCATGCTGAATTTAAAGTATGGCTCAAGGCCCGCCGAAGAAATGATAGAAGAGATCGGAGAAAAAGTCATTCCGAATTTTTCTTGACTTAACATATATAGAAAACTAGTAAAAAAAACAGTTAACCTTCGACTTGGCAAAGTGGGCGTAGTTACAATTAAGCGGCCGAAGGACAGACTCTCCGTGAAATATTAAATTTTTTTACTACAAGGATGGACAGGGCGGGTTATTTTCCAAATTAAATAGGTTGATAATAAGTTCTTATTTGGAAGATTAATTGCAAGAAATAGAAGGAAATAAGACGTTGACATTGCAAAGAAAGGAAGTGTAGTCGGAGTTCTTTCCTCATTCATGTACTGACATTAATAATTGAAATACTATGAAAGCATCAGACTTATTTGTTAAAGCTTTAGAAAATGAAGGGGTTGAATATATTTTTGGACTTCCGGGGGAGGAGAATTTAGACTTCTTGGAATCTATAAGGAAATCAGAAAAAATAGAGTTGATCCTTACCCGGCACGAACAGGGTGCAGGATTTATGGCTGCGACTTATGGCCGATTAACCGGAAAACCGGGAGTTTGCCTTTCTACTCTGGGACCCGGGGCTACCAATCTGGTGACCCCGGCAGCTTACGCTCAATTAGGCGCTATGCCACTTGTTATTATTACAGGGCAGAAGCCGATCAAAACGAGTAAGCAGGGAAAATTTCAGATCATCGATGTGGTCCAGATGATGCTACCGCTTACAAAGTACACCAAGCAGGTCACCCATAGCTCACATATTCCTTCGATAGTCAGGGAGGCTTTCCGCTTGGCCCAGGAAGAAAGACCAGGAGCAGCCCATATAGAACTTCCCGAAGACGTTGCGAAGGAGGAAGTTGAAAACTCATGTGTATTTGAGGTCGTTGATTTTAAAATTCCCAATGCGGGAAAAGGTGCTATTCAGCAGGCCGCGGATCTGATCAGAGAGGCGGCCAGGCCCCTCTTGCTGATCGGAGCTGGTGCCAACAGGAAAAGAGCAAGTGTGGCGTTGACAGCCTTTGTCGACTCTATAGGAATACCTTTTTTTAATACGCAAATGGGAAAAGGAATCGTAGACGAACGCCATCCCTTGTATCTGGGGACCGCTGCCTTGTCTGACTACGACTTTGTGCATGAAGCCATTAGACAATCTGACCTTATCATCAATGTTGGACACGATACTATCGAAAAACCGCCATTTTTCATGCAAATGGAGGATAAACGTATTGTGATTCACGTCAATTTTTCCCCAGCCGAGATAGATGAGGTTTACTTTCCCCAATTGAATGTCATCGGAGACATAGCAAACAGCGTCTTGGAGTTGACCGAGTCCCTGAAACCCTGCGCCAATAGCTGGGACACCGATTTTTTTATGAACATAAAGGGAAAAGTATCCGCCCGCCTGGCAAAGTATAGGAACGACAACCGATTTCCGGTTTTACCTCAGCGCGTGATCAAGATTGTGAGAGACATTCTCCCTGATGACGGAATTATAACTTTGGACAATGGAATGTACAAGATATGGTTTGCACGAAATTTTCCCGCCTATGTGCAAAACAGCCTGCTGCTTGACAATGCTTTGGCAACAATGGGAGCAGGACTTCCTTCGGCGATGATGGCAAAGAAAATGAATCCGGAGAAAAAAGTGATCTCCATAAACGGAGATGGTGGCTTTATGATGAACTCCCAGGAATTGGAAACCGCCATACGCCTGGAACTTGACCTGGTAGTGATTATCCTGAACGATCATGCTTATGGCATGATACAATGGAAGCAACAAGATCTCGGATTTGTAAAGTACGGTTTGGATTATGGAAATCCAGACTTTGTCAAATATGCTGAAAGCTTTGGGGCACAGGGATATCGGCCGGCTTCTGTAGAGGAATTTCAACAGGTACTGAGAGATGCATTGAATTCCAAAGGGGTACAGCTTATCGATTTGGCCGTCGATTACTCTCTAAACCATGAAATTTTAAATGTATTAATCAAGGAATATTCCAGTAAACCTAAAAAACAAGATCATGAGTAAAGCAATAACGATCAACCCTGCAAACGGGGAAACTGTAGCCGAATACGAAAGGATAGATATTTCAAAAGCTAAAGAAAAGATAGCTTTGGCAAGGAAAGCATATACTTCCTGGAAGGAAACAAGCTTCGCGGACCGCTCACAGCTAATGCACGGGCTTGCTGACCTGTTCGATACCGGTAAAGAAGGATACGCTCGGCTGGCTACAACAGAAATGGGGAAAACTATTGTACAGGCTAGAAAGGAAATTGAAAAATGTGCCTGGGTATGCCGCTTCTATGCGGATAATGCGGAGAGTTTACTTGGAAAGGAGATAGTGGATACTGAAGCTACCAAGAGTTACGTCACATTCCAACCAATGGGGGTTATTCTGGCTGTGATGCCGTGGAATTTTCCTTTTTATCAGGTGATCCGTTTTGCAGCACCTGCACTAATGGCCGGGAACACCGGGGTGTTGAAACATGCATCCAATGTGCAGGGGAGTGCATTTGCCTTGGAAGATGCTTTTATGAAAGCGGGGTTTCCGAAAGGCGTATTTACCAATCTGAATATAAATGCGGGCAATGTAAAAGATGTCATAGAAGATAAGAATATCGTAGCGGTAACCCTTACAGGGAGCGACCCTGCAGGACGATCGGTCGCGACTGTTGCAGGAGCCAATTTGAAGAAAACGGTTTTAGAACTTGGCGGGAGCGATGCTTATATCGTTTTAGGTGATGCGGACCTTGAAGAAGCGACAGATCTGGCTACGTTGGGAAGATTGCAGAACAACGGGCAAACCTGTATTGCGGCCAAACGTTTTGTGGTTCTCGATTCGATTTATGATAGTTTCCTTGAACTCTTTGTCAAAAAGATGCGCCAAGCAAAAATGGGCGATCCCATGGACGAATCCACCTATTATGGTCCGATGGCAAGGTTAGATTTGCGCAATGAAATACACGAACAGGTCATCAAAACTGTAAAACAAGGTGGCCGACTGGTTCTCGGAGGAAAGATTCCGGAAGGAACAGGGGCCTATTACCCGGCCACCATCCTGGTCGATGTACGTCCTGGTATGGAAGCTTTTGATAATGAACTTTTTGGTCCGGTAGCCTCAGTAATCCGGGCAAAGGATGAAAATGAAGCCATTGCACTGGCCAATAATTCTCAATTTGGTTTGGGATCGGGAGTCATCACATCAGATAAAGGACGTGGAGAAAAAGTGGCATTGCAACTTGAAGCCGGAAGCTGCTTTGTGAACAAATTGGTGACTTCAGATCCTAGATTGCCCTTCGGTGGTATTAAGAATAGCGGGTATGGAAGGGAACTTTCCGCTTATGGAATCCGCGAATTTGTCAACATTAAATCTATCTGGGTAGATT
>CAMPJM010000409.1 GCA_946886805.1 uncultured Flammeovirgaceae bacterium
TCTATAATCTAACATTACATTTATTCATCATCTCCAAAGTATTCCACGTAATTCCTGGGGGTTTCATATAATCTGATACCGTGTAGCTGACCAGTTTTAGTGATTGCATTTACCTTCGGTTCTAACAGGTTCCATATTTCCATGATCAGGATTTCGCAGCTTGCCATTTTTCCCTGCATAAAATCCACATCAATATTGAGATTTTTATGATCAACTTTATCAATTACTTCTTTTTTTATAACATTGCTTAAAGCTTTTAAATCCACTACAAAACCGGTATCCGGATCGGGCAAACCTTTCACTGTAACAATCATTTCAAAATTATGCCCATGCCAATTCTCGTTCGCACAAGGTCCAAAGACTTCGACGTTTTTCTCCTTACTCCAATTTGGATTGTAAAGTTTGTGCGCTGCATTAAAATGTTCTTTACGACTAACGTATATCATAATAATTTCTACCTAATACGTGCAAAGATAAGAAGATTTAAGGGTAAAGATAAAATCCAAGGCAGTTATAGGGATTTTGATCCGAATCACAAATAATATTTCTTTAAATTGCAGTTTCGAAGACATTAAAGCATAATTTTTTAACATTCAATATTATGATAGTAGTAACAGGTGCAGCCGGATTTATAGGTAGTAAATTAATTAAAAAGCTAAATAATGAAGGGTTTAATTCAATAATAGCGGTTGATAAATTTGATAACGATCTAAAAAACAAAAATTTACAAAACCTTACTATTAGTGAACAGGTAGACAGGGCTGATTTTTTTAGTTGGTTAGATAAAAATGCTGTTGCAGTAGAGTTTATTTTTCATATTGGAGCTAGAACCGACACAACGGAATTTGATTGGGACATTCTCGAAGAATTGAATCTGGAATACAGCAAAAAAGTTTGGTTGAAATGTATCGACTATCAAATACCGCTTGTATATGCATCTTCTGCTGCCACTTATGGTCTTGGAGAATTGGGCTATAATGATGAGGACGAACAGATCATACCAGATTTGAAGCCATTGAATCCTTATGGGGTATCTAAAAATGAATTTGATAAATGGGTGCTAGAGCAAGAAAAGAAACCTTTCTTTTGGGCGGGATTAAAATTTTTCAATGTTTATGGTCCCCATGAAAATCACAAAGGCCGGATGGCATCCGTAATCTGGCATGCTTATAACCAGATTAAAGCGTCCGGACAGATGAAATTATTTCGCTCTCATAACCCGGATTTTAAGGATGGTGAGCAAATGCGGGACTTTGTTTATATAGAAGATGTAGTGAATATTTGCTACTTTTTAATGTACCACAGAAAAAATTCCGGTATTTATAATTTAGGCAGCGGCAAAGCAAGAACTTTTAACGATTTGGCAACGGCTGTTTTTGATAACTTAAATACCCCCGTAAATATTACGTATATTGATACGCCTGAAGACATAAGGGATAAATACCAATATTTTACGGAAGCGAAAATGGACAAAATAAAATCTATAGGTTACGATAAGGAATTTACAACCCTGGAAGAAGGTGTGAAAGATTATGTGGCATATTTGAAAACTTTGTAACTGAGTAAAGTAAATATAAAACGGTTCATCGTCCTTGAAGGGTAATCGCTTTAATCTAAATTTAGCCCTTTTCTAACTTTCCAAAAGTTTTTAAATTTCATATATCCCAGGTCATTTTTCTTTGGCTTTTAGGAAAAAGAAACTTTTGGAAAGTCAATCAGTCCTTAAGAAGCGATTTCCTTGATCATCTCAGACCTTCGGGCAAAGACTTCCGAAGTTTGGTACATTATACCTTGATATTATATTTTGGCACGCATGCCTTAGAAACATCTGCCGTACGAAAACAAAACTACTAAAGTTTAAGCGAGTACACCTCCGTGGTCTTGTATCGACACAGGCCGCTTTTTATGGCCGTATTTAATGGCATAAAAAAAGAGAGACTGAATCTGAATCCAGCCTCTCTTTTTTTTATGTATCATTAAAACCTATTCCCTCTCCTTTCCTCGCCAAATCTCTACCCAACCGGAGAAAGCTTCTTCATTTGCTAATAATTTATAATAATAAACTCCGTCTGGTAGCTCATCGCCATTCCAACCTATTTCATTAGTATAGTTTTTATTTTCATACACTATTTTTCCCCATCTATTGGTAAGGATCAAGGTAGCACCAGTCTCTGGAAGATTTCTGATGTAGAATGTTTCATTGAACATGTCCCCATTAGGTGTGAAGATATTTGGTATAAATATACTTCTGTCATAATCTAAATCCACAACAATTTCCTGCTCGCAACCAAATCCATCAGTTAACACAATGGTATATTTACCGGCGTACAAATCAGGAATCTGCACATCATAATGGATTCCGTCAAGGTTTGGTCTCAAATCAAATATGCCAGTAGGATAGTCTATATTATCTAAAAATATAGGTTCAAAATCAATAATCTTAGCAAAATAGGCTGATTTACCTCCCTTTACTTTTGTGATTTTAATACTTCCTGTGGGTTGATCCGGCAAAGAAACAACCATTTCTATGCTATCGTATTCCACAGCACTTGTAGGCCCATCTATGGAGAATTCTATTGGAGCTCCTTTGACAGTGCAGCCAATACCCGATTGATTTTGTTCTAACTTTAAGACATACTCCCCTCTTATTAGTCCATCAATATTAAAACCGAGCAATGTTTGGTTTTGGAATATTGGCCCGCTTAAAATTTCCTCACCTTGCTCATCAAACAGTGAGTAATCATAGCTAACCTCAGAACTTCCCACAAAATCTACCACCTTCACACTTCCAAATTCACCATAACATTGTATACCAGATGTTACCACACTGGCTGATATTGCCATAGCTCCCCCTGTAATTTCTTCTTCCTGCTGATTTACACATTGACCATCGGAAGTAATAAATACATCGTAGGTTCCGGCTGGAAGATCTTTTATATAGAAAAACTTATCATTGTTGGGAACAGGTATAAAAGATTCAGGAGATTCTCCCGACGTGATTGCATACTCGTAAGATTTAGTAGCATCATGATTTACGATATGCACAAAAAATTGACCATCAAGTCCATTATTCGCACATGTTGGAGCAATAGGATTCAAGGTAAACACCACCAAATTTGGTGCATTTACAAGAATTTGTTTCGTTACTTCGCAACCATTACTATCTCTTATCACAACATTATGATTCCCCTGACTTACCGTTTCATAAACCAATGGAGTGCTGGAATCAAAAGCCTGAAAGTTTAAAGGTTCATCATCTTTCTCTAAAGCAACTTCATAAGGAGCAAGTCCTCCGCTAATGGCATTGATAGTAATGCTTCCATCATTTACATTACAGGTGGCATCGGTACCCTGAGCTGTAATCTTTATTTCAGCTGGATTATTTATAGTTACTTGAACAGATGCTGGGCAATTATCTGAGGCATCGTCTCTCACCAGGATATTGTAGGTACCATTAGGTGGCAAGTCTGTTAACAAATCTCCGGATTTAAACTGCTTCCAAACACCGTTTACATCGGTTAAGTATTCATCAAAAGCACCACTTCCTCCTGTGACGTTAATTATTGCTTGCCCTGTTGGAGCGTCGTAACACAATGCATCTTTGAAACTAGTAGGATCTGCAGTTGCAGTAAGGTTTGTTGCTGCTTCCAGGTAAGAACTTAAAGGCCCACAAACATTATTCCCTGCGCCAGCTCCATCCCTTACAATTACCTTATAGGTTCCGGCATCTAAATCTGGTATTGTTATCGGAGAATTGCCTACAAAGTCTAAAGTATCAGTTCCCTCAATAAATCTTAATAAATAAGGTGCTGCACCACCTGTAATAGCATAAGTCAGGCTTCCAGTATTTCCTTGACAAGTAGGTAATACTCTCGCGATTGGGGTAATAGTTAATACGCCACAATTTACTCCACCACCGCCACCAGTACAAAGGGGATCACTAGAACTAATTACGGTTACCGTAACAGCCACGGTATTGCTTTCTCCACAACCTGTATCCTGGGTAGCGAAGAAAGTTGTTGTTCCAGCAGTTGTCATGTCTAAATTAGAAGCACTTGGTGTAAAATTATTTCCGATTCCTATTTGAGCTGTTGCTCCTGCATCGGAATACCAGATTATATTCGATCCAGTGGCCGTTAACATAGGCACTGGTGAATCTTGGCAGATGTTTATTGGGCCGCTTACAATAGGAGTAGCACTTTGCGCAGTAACATCTACCGTCACTTCAGAAGCCAAACTTTCCCCACAACCGATGTCCTGAGTCACATAAAAAACTGTATTTCCCGAAACGGTCATATCTAATTCAGAAACAGATGGCGTATAGTTAGTTCCGATTCCTACAGAAGTAGTCAGAGCTGGGTCAGTATACCATTTAAGGTTATTTCCTGTAGCCGTCAAAGTTGGAGCAGGAGCATTCTGACACACTTCCACCAAAGCATTGCCCACCACTGGCGCAGGACTTACATTGTCTATATTTATCACCACTTTAACAGCGTCGCTTTCACCACAACCTACTGATGTCTGAGTGACGTAGAAGGTGTAATTGCCTGAAATACTATTGTCAATACCCGTAGCGAACGGACTTCCTGACCCTACCAAAGTGGCAAGGGCTTCATCGGAATACCATTTCAAATCAGTCCCGGTTGCCTCTAGATCAGCAATAACATC
>CAMPJM010000410.1 GCA_946886805.1 uncultured Flammeovirgaceae bacterium
ATGGATAAATTGGCTGAACAGGGGGTTTACTTTAAGAATGCCTTGGTTACAACTCCCATCTGTGCTGGCAGTAGGGCAAGCATACTTACAGGCCTATATGAGCGCACGCATGGTTTTAATTTTAGTACCAGTAACATAAGAGAAGAATTTATGTCCCGGTCATATCCTATAATTTTAAGCCAGAATGGTTACCATACAGGCTTTTTTGGGAAACTGGGTGTGAGAACAAATTTAGAAAATGAACTTTTTGATGTTTTTGATTCTTACGACCGTAATCTGGCTTATAAAGACCATCGGTCTTATTTTTATAAAACCATTGATGGCGATACCGTTCACCTTACCCGATATACTGGGCAACAGGCTTTAGATTTTATCGAGCAAGCGCCTGAAGAGAAGCCATTCTGCCTTAGCTTAAGCTTTAGTGCACCCCACGCACAAGACAGCGCTCCAGAACAATATTTCTGGCAGGATGAAACAGATACTTTGTTGCAGGACGTGAAGATTCCCAATCCACCTCTAGTAAGCGATAAATATTTCGAAAGACTTCCAAAGGATGTAAAAGAAGGCTTTAACAGGCTCCGTTGGACCTGGCGATACGATACCCCTGAAAAGTATCAGCATAGTGTAAAGGGCTATTATAGAATGATAGCGGGCATTGATCTTGAAATTGCTAAAATTAGAAAAAAACTTGAGGAGGAAGGTTTAGCCGACAACACCATTATAATGTTAATGGGCGATAATGGTTATTTTATGGGCGAACGCCAGTTGGCCGGAAAATGGCTCATGTACGATAATTCCGTACGCGTACCGTTAATTATTTACGACCCAAGAAATCCACAGCATAGAGTGGTAGAGAAAATGGCCTTGAATGTAGATGTGCCTTCCACTATTCTGGATTATGCAAACGTAGAAATACCTGAAAGCTGGCAGGGAAAGAGCCTTGTTCCATTGGTGAAAGGTAATGCCCAGGATTTTCAAAGAGATACTGTACTTATTGAACACCTGTGGAATTTTGAAGAAATTCCTCCGAGTGAAGGGGTGAGAACTGCCGAATGGAAATATTTCAGGTATGTGAATGATCATTCCATAGAAGAACTGTACAACCTTAAGAAAGATCCGCAGGAAACTAAAAACCTGGCCAGCCGAAAAAAATACCAGGATGTTCTGGTAAAAATGCGCCAGAAGCTGGACGAACTTAAAGATAAATTTCAGGACCCTACCACCGGCAGGCCAAGCGGATTAATGGTGGAGCTGATTCGCAATCCATCTTCTGTTGCCATTTATGACCAGATGCCAGAATATCTGTGGCAGGTTCCAAAGGGAGCCTCACATCAGTTGGGCTACCAGATTTTGGTGGCTTCTTCAAAAGATAACATAGACCGAAATATCGGCGATGTGTGGAATAGTGGTGAAGTAAGATCCTCTAAATCCATTAACATAGAGCATAAGGGTACGCCTTTGAAAGAAGGGGGCAGGTACTTCTGGAAAGTGAGGGTATGGGGAAAATATAACAGATTGGGTGAGTATTCCGAACCACAATCATTTTCCTATACAGCTAAGAATAATGGTCAACTCACCACTCCAAATATATTCGAGCTTGAGCGCATTAAGCCGGTAAATGTAAAGGAAATTAATATCGGGTCTTATTTAGTAGATTTTGGTAAGGCTGCATTTGGTACTATTGAATTAGAGTACCATGCAAAAACTCAGGATACACTTACAATCAGGCTGGGAGAGCAATTGACAGATGGTCGGGTAAATATGAATGCGCAGGGCCATATACGGTATCAGGAAGTGAAAGTGCCCGTAAATCCTGAAAAATCAACCTACCTGGTTAAACTGACACCGGATGAGCGCAACACTTTACCAGTAGCGGTGGCTTTGCCCGATTCTTTTCCGGTAATACTCCCATTTCGCTATAGCGAAGTTTTAAATGCAAAGTCGCCTATTACGGCCAATAACCTTACACAATTAGCCTACTTTACTTATTTCGATGAAGATAAAAGTTATTTTACAAGTTCCGATACTGTGTTGAACCAGGTGTGGGATTTGTGTAAATACAGTATGAAGGCAACTTCATTTGCAGGTATTTATGTAGATGGCGACCGCGAACGAATTCCTTATGAAGCAGATGCTTACTTAAATCAGTTGAGCCATTATGCAGTGGATACGGAGTATCCTATTGGCCGAAGAACTATAGAGTATTTTATGGAATACCCTACCTGGCCTACAGAATGGCAGCTCCATGTAGCCCTTATGTTTCATGCTGATTATATGTATACCGGGAATACCGAGCTTATAGAAGAGTATTATGAAGATCTGAAGCATAAAACCTTAATGGCACTGGCCCGCCCGGACGGCTTGATAAGCTCAGAGAAAGCCACTCCTGACTTTATGGCCAAGCTTGGCTTTAAAGATCCGGAAGCTGAATTAAAAGATATAGTGGACTGGCCTCCAGCCCAAAAAGATACCAGTTGGAAATTAGCTACAGAAGAAGGGGAACGTGATGGCTATGTGTTTACCCCAATTAATACCGTAATTAATAGCTTATATTATCAGAACATGCAAATTCTTGCTGAGTTTGCCGATGTGCTGGGCAAACCCGAAGAAGCCGAAAACTTTAGGTTGTTGGGCTTAAAGGCCAAAGTTGCTGTAAATGAAAAATTATTTAACAGCGAAAAAGGCATTTATATAGATGGTGAAGGAACAGATCATTCTTCTTTACATGCTAATATGATGCCGCTGGCTTTTGGCATGGTTCCCGAGAAGCATATTCCTTCGGTCGTTGAATTTATTAAAAGCCGTGGAATGGCCTGTAGCGTTTATGGTGCCCAGTATTTGCTCGATGGCTTGTACAATGCCGGAGCAGCCGATTATGCCCTGGAATTAATGACGGCCACTCACGACAGAAGTTGGTGGAATATGATTGCAATTGGTTCTACCATGACCTTGGAGGCCTGGGACATGAAGTACAAACCGAATGCTGACTGGAACCATGCATGGGGGGCCGTACCAGGCAATGTGGTGGCGCGGAAAATGTGGGGAATTACCCCGCAAAAGCCAGGAGCAAGCATTGTAAATATAGCACCGCAACTTAGCACGCTGGAATTTTCTGAAGTAAAAGTGCCGTTTTTAACTGGCGAAGTTGAGGCGTCTTTTCAAAAGATCAACCCACGGTTAAAGCGGTATGTTATCAACCTGCCTGCTAATGTTTCGGCTGAGCTGAAACTTGAAAATGATCCTGAAGATAGCATAACTTTAAATGGAGAAAGTGTGGACACTTCTTTTGGAACTATTCGTTTATCGCCGGGAAAAAATGAAATAGAATTAAAAGTGAGTTCTTTTTAATCCAAGGAAGGATTAAAAAATATCTGGTAGTCGATTAAGGATTTTTTGTGAAGAAAATTTACAGAAACGAGGAATCAATGATGTTAAATTATAACGTAAGGATATTTATTGGGTTTATTTTTACCCTGCTTGTGGTATATAACGTCAATGCCCAAAATCCCATAGTACCTAATGTAGGCTTAAACGATCCGCATATCCATATTTTCAATGATACGGCTTATGTTTATGCTTCCCATGATAAATCCATTGAAAACACCAAATTCATCATGGAAGACTGGTGGATATGGTCATCCCCTGATTTAGTCAACTGGAGTAAAAGAAGTGTTTTAAAGCCTCAGGATACCTATATAGGAGAACCTTTTACGGGGTGTTGGGCTACGGACGTTGGCCGCAGCAATGGAAAATACTATTGGTACTTTTCTGAAAAAAACCAGCAAGCCGGGGTAGTGGTCGGAGATTCACCTGTGGGCCCATGGAAAGATCCTTTGGGAAAACCCTTACTATCGGAAAAACTTACGCCTACAGATGAATATGATATGGCTATTTTTGAAGAGGCCGGGGAGCATTATATCATTTTCGGAGTATGGGATTTTTATATTGCCCGCCTGAATGACGATATGATCAGTTTGGCAGAGAAACCAAAAAAAATAGTTATAAAGAACCCAAGAGGCCCCTATAATTTGGATGGCAAAAACCAAGAAAAGCCTACCGATGATAAGCCTTTTGTTCATAAAAAAAAGGATAAATATTATTTATCCTGGGGTTGCTTTTATGCCATGTCCGATAATCTTTACGGCCCTTATGAATATGTTGGCACTGTAATCAACGACAACAGTTTTGCCGAGGGATATGCTTCACCTACCTGGCCGCACGGCTTCCTTCAGGGCAGGCATGGTTCATTCTTTGACTGGAACAACCAATCTTATTATGCCTATTGCGATATCAGCCAAACTGGCAACCGGTGGTTTCGGGATACTTTTATCAGTTACGTTCATTACAAAGACAATGGCGAAATGGCACCTATTCGGGTAGATGGAATTGGTGTAGGGCAATATAATGCAGATCAGGAGAGAATTGAAGCAGAAGATTATTTCAAAGCCTCAGGAGTGGATAAAATTGAGGACCCGGACCAGGGGTTCTACATTGGGAATATTGAGGACAATGATTTTTTAGTATTCCCCAATATCTCCGGGCTTCAGGAAAAAAAGCAAATAGAGTTTATCCTGAAAGCCAATAATGATGCAATAATCGAAATAAGAAGAAATTCACCATCAGGAGCATTATTATCTGCCATAGAGTTAAAACCCA
>CAMPJM010000411.1 GCA_946886805.1 uncultured Flammeovirgaceae bacterium
GCTGTTCGTTGTAAAAAAGCTGGCATCCCCTGATTTCAAAGCGATGATCCTGGGCTTGATAGAGTTCCATCTGGTCGACTTTATCCGCTTTTTGCTGTCCTTTTGCCTTTTCACTGCAGCCAAGTAAAAAGGGAAATAAACATGTTAAGAAAAAAAAGTAGCGTGATTTGATTTTCATTTTCTATAAAATTAATACTTCCAAATCTAGTGTAATTATTCTATGCTTTTCCTGTTTCGGTCGAATTATCCGATTTTTCATTCCGCTTCTGCTGGTTCAATGAAGCCAACATGGTATCAGGCGGTGTTTTCATATAATTCCGCAGCCCGGCATACTGTGCTTTTTGTTGATGATAAAAGCTTTCAATTAACTTTGCATCTTCGGGGACATGGTCTTTGGCATAAGCGTAGACCTTGGCTTCAAGGGGGCTGACTTTCTGCCGCTCGGTAAACAGGCTTTCATAGTATTTATTAAGCCTGTCCTGCACTTCCTCTATGCTTTCCATAGAACGCTCTCCTGATTCCTTTATTAGCTCCTGCACTTTATTGATGGTCTCTTTAGCTTTATTCCTATATTGTTCGAGTTGGTTAGCGGCATCTTGCTTCAGCAATTCATATTGTTCGGTCCCCCCGTCTTTCAATTGATACAGGTTATAGTTTAAGTTGCGCTTTAATGTATCATATCCTTCCTCTAAAACATTTATTATTTCGAAAAATTCTTCTACGATGTCCTGCTTCAGATCATTGCCCTTGCTTCTGAGCTCCACTAATTGTTGTTTGAATTGCCGGACATAATAGTCAATAGTAGCCTCCAGCTTGTCTATATTGTCAAGGAGCTGGTTATACTCGGCCAGTATTTTATCGGCTGTTTCGTTCGCCATTTTGCCAAATGCATGCATGTCCTTACGAAATCTTTCATCTTCGTTTAGTTCCGAAATTTTTTTGCCATGGCCTGCCACCCATTTTTCTGTGATAGTGTCCATCCAATGGCTTTGTGCAGGGTGTACCATGTATTTTTTAGCTGCTTCTATAAATTCTTTAGCTTTTACTGGCTTTTCTGGAAATATCTTTTCAATGTAAAGTTTTCTCTTCTGGTCTAAATATTCTTTCAACACCAATCCCACTCCTGCCACTGCTACCCTTGCCTGGTTTGCGGCCAGGGAATGCAGGGGGTGTTCTGTATGGTCTTTGGCCACCTGGCTGTGCGATGGGTCTGTTCCAATGGGTCGGTCTACTTCCATATTCTGGTAGGCCAATGTTCCTTTTGCCAACAGTTCAAATGTTTCTATCAGTATCTTTTTGACCATGTTTGTAACAGCGGCCTGTGCCCCATTGATCAACCTACCCACAATGTCGATAAGTATAATATTTACAGCATTGCCCCTTTTTAGGGCCGCTACCGCAGAAATTAAAATTTGCCGATATTCTATAAAAGTAGTGTATAATTCCAAAAGAGTAGAATAATCGACCCCTGTTTCTGCGCCCGATTTATTCTTTTCTTTCTGGCTGTGCTTCAGATCCACCAGTATATGCAAAACAATCATATCGGTAAGATCAAGGGCAAAACCTTCCCAGTTTGAGCCGGTAATCCCATCGTTGTCCATCACAATCGCCTTGAACGTAATTTCTTTGATCTTAATACCTTTCTCCAGGACATGGATCAGCGAATGCGCACTATCA
This sequence comes from uncultured Flammeovirgaceae bacterium, assembly GCA_946886805.1. The sequence continues at coordinate 1,678 of CAMPJM010000411.1, forward strand.
AGTGATGAAAAATATCCTGAAACCAGGGATAGTTGTTTAATATATTCTGTTCCGGCCCTCACAAGCCTGCCATTCAGGGCTGGTTTAACCAAGTAGGTGCCGTCACTTTGTTCTTTTGCAATGTATATCCGTTCCACCAGGGGATCTCCCGATCGGCTTGAAAAATAGAACCCTTTGACTGCAAATTCGTCCAGGGCCTTAAATTCATAATAGCTACGCCCAATTTCTTCTTTGTCTTTAAAAACACGTTCTTTCTGCTCCTTATAATTTTTCTTTTTGAACTGTTCTACCTCAAAGCTTTCGTTTGCCGGGGGATAGTTTGTCAGGTACGGGTCCTGGATATCCACCCATGGATAAACTGAAATGCCCAGTTTGATCAGGCTCAGCTCCACAAAGTTGGTGTGGGCAAAGAAATCTTCCAACACATGAAGGGCATTTCCGAGAAGCCGAAATGCCCTGTTCTGTGCCATTTCATCCCCTCCGGCGTTTTCGTAAGCATTGTAAAACGCTGTCAACTGGCTTTCCATGTAGGAAACTGCGGTAGGCATTTTCCCCCCTGCGTACTTTCCCGTACCCTTTCCCAACGTTTCCGAGTCTTTTTCAATGCAGTTTTCTTCGTTTCGTATGTGGCGTTTCATCCCATAAAAACTGCCGATGGCAGGTTTCTCTTCAGGAAGGCCGTAGAAAATATCATCTGTAAACTTGTCATAGACCACTGCATACAAGGGACTATCGATATGTTCCTCAGGCCTGTACACCCCCAGTTCTTCTGGTGAAAAACCACCATAGTGTTTTATAAAAAGCCGGTAATTGAGTGCTACCTGTATGCCTTTCAGGCCGAGGTTCAGGGTGGTTTTCTCCACGGTATCCTTCACCTGACTGTCAGACAGGGCTGCCGGGTCCATTATCTCCCGTCCAACGCCACCAATAGCACTTGTTGCATCTTCGCCCCTTACGATGCTGTACATCTGGTTCGCCGCCAGCAGCTCTACCACTTTTGAGAGTGCTTCCCTGGAAGGTTTTATGCTGTCCATCCATTCAAACCCATAGAGCTCCTTGTCAACCTTGTCCAGTTTTGCTTTTTCATCGTCTTTCAGGTGAGTAAACAGCGTGGTTATTACCTGGCTCATGTCCCGCATGTAATTGCCTAAATATATATGGCTCAGGCGTTTATCATCTACAATTCCCTTATCTTCCAATACTTTCTCAATCCCCAAATGCCCATAATGCTCAAATTTGGGGTTGCCCAGGCCCGAGGCAAAATATTCTTCGTTTACTGTTTTTATATCCGCTTTTATCCTTTCTTTCTCATCAGAAAAGGTCGTTTGAATACCATTCAGGTCTAAAGCCAGGGTATATTCCTTACCATCCACATTAGCCTTTCCAAATTCAAGTTTGGAGTCTTCAAAAGGGTTGTACGTGGTCAGGAAATAATTCTTTGCCTTTTTTACTTTTGCCTGGGAGTAGGTAAGTTTCATTTCCTTCTTCTTCTCCCTTTGTTCGTTCTTCTGGTTTTTCTTGAGCTCTTTAATCATCAGGTGCGCCATTTCCGCCCCCTCATCCCAATCAGGGTCACCCGCCACGAAAGAATAAACATATCGTAACAGATAATCCAGATAATGGCCGTATTCTTCCAAAAACCTCGTAAAAATCTTTGCCAAAGCGGCTGTCTTGATTTCGTCAGTTTCCCCTTGCGTGGCAGCTCTAATAATGGATTCCCCGATCCTCATCTCTACGCATGTAACTTCATAGCTACCATCGCTTTGTTGCTCAACTTCTTTATAGAAGGAAGCATTATCCCCATAGTATTTTTTAACACTTATTCCGGGGTTTATATATTCACCATTGCTTAGAGCATCATAAAGCTTTTTGTACGCCACTATTGGCACTTCCTCACCAAAAAAACGGCTCATGAACATGTAGAAAGAAGCGTGTGTAAATTGCTTGGCAAATTCTCGTGCCTGTACCATAGCGTAATCGCTGGTCATTGTCACATCGATGGCATCTTCTTTTTGTTTCTCTTCTTCAGTCTCCTGGGCAATGGCTGCCTCTTTAATTGTAGCTTGGTTCCGCTCGGCCTCTTTCAACTTTGTTGCGTTTCCGGATATGGCTGCCACCGCCCTGTTGACTATGTTTATTTTTGGGAAGGGTATTTCCTTTATCCGCATTGTGGCTGGCGGTAATGGTGTTGCTGTTCCGCAGGTAATATTGGGTTCTCCTACCACAATTGACCCACCATGAGCAGTCATATCGCCTACACATGCTATCGGAAAACCATTTACCTTTATATGAGGATTACCGGTAACGATGGTATCGGGAGGACCCATACAAGTGCAGAGATCGCCCATGACCAATACAGGTTTTCCGTTCATTAATACGTTTGGCTGACCAGGCCCTACGGCCGGCCCTCCCACATGGGGTACTGTACCTGTGCACATGGGACATACATGCATGCTGCCTATTGTTGCTACTGGTTTCATAGTTTAGTTTTTACGTCCATTGAGTTTTACCACTTGCTCCCTGCACAGTAGTTGTTTTTCCCACAATTTTTGTTTGTGCACCAATAAAATCTGCCTTTACCTTGCCTTCTGCCGTAACATTTTGCCCGGTAATGGTGGCGTCTTTTGTGGCTTCCACTGTGGCAGCGCCATCAGCTTTTATGGTAGTATCTTTCTTTGATTGCAAAGCCAAGGTTCCTTCAGCCAAAGCATTGATGTCCTTTTTTGCAGCCAGGCTTATATTTTCCTTAGCCCCTATTTCAATATTCTCTTCTGCCGTAATTTTTATGTTTTTGGCTGAGATTTCCAGATTTTCCGGAGCTGTTATATAAAGTGATTTCTCTTTGGCATCAAACTGGATAATGCTGCCACCTTTATCGGAAAGTGTGAACATTTCTTTGCCATCTGTATCATCAAGGGAAATGGTATGGCCTGAGCGGGAGCGTATCGCCTTAATATCGTTCTTTTCGCTCTTCCA
>CAMPJM010000412.1 GCA_946886805.1 uncultured Flammeovirgaceae bacterium
AAACTGGAAAATGCCTTTAAAGCTTTAAACAATGGCGTCGATTCAGTAATTATTTGCAATTCTGGAAATCTGAACATGAAAAATAACTACGGAGGGACGAAAATATGCCTGAACTAGAGATTTCGGAAAACGAAATCAAAAATCTCACAGCAGAAGTTATAGTACTGCTTCAAAACATGATTTTTACCCCCTCTTTTTCCAAAGAAGAAAGGAATTCGGCATTGCTGATTCGTCACTTTCTTGAAAGCCATGGAGTAGAAGTCCACCAAAAAGGAAATAATATCTGGGCAATTGCAGAAAATCATGCCAAAGGAAGCCCTACAATCTTATTAAATTCCCATCATGACACGGTAAAACCCTCTGAAGGATGGGATACAGATCCATTCAAGCCTGTAATTAAGGATGGTAAATTAATAGGATTAGGAAGCAATGACGCAGGAGCGTCTGCTGTTTCGCTTTTAGCGACATTTTTGTTTTTGAGCAAACTTCCCATACTTCCTTACAAATTAATAGTTGCAATCACGGCGGAAGAAGAAATCTCTGGCCAAAATGGAATTTCATCCATATTTAAGGAATTGGGTGAAATTGATTTAGGAATAGTGGGCGAGCCTACAGGCATGGAAATGGCCATCGCAGAAAAAGGACTAATGGTATTAGATTGCGTGGTTCATGGTAAAGCGGGACATGCTGCCAGAAATGAAGGGGAAAATGCGATTTACAAAGCGTTGGAGGATTTAAAATGGCTTCAGAATCATCAATTTGAAAAAAAGTCCCCCGTTTTAGGTCCGGTTAAAATGACAGTAACTCAAATCAACGCCGGTAGCCAACATAATGTAGTTCCGGACAGGTGTACCTTTGTGGTTGATGTAAGAAGCAATGAATGCTACAGCAATCAGGAGCTATTAGAAATAATGCAACAAAATATTCAGGCAAACGTGACAGCAAGGTCCACAAGACTAAATGCTTCGGGAATTCCACTGGATCATCCCATAGTAAAGAAAGGCATTAAATTAGGTTTGGGGTATTATGGTTCCCCTACCCTTTCTGACCAAGCTTTGATGAGCTTTACGACCATCAAAATCGGACCGGGTCAATCAGCCCGATCGCATACAGCAAATGAATATATCATGTTGCAGGAAATAGAAGAAGGTATTAAGGTATATATTGCTTTGCTGGAAGGTTTAGAGATTTGAGTAAATATGAGTTATAGAGCATGTTGCGTGCTGCTCTTGCTCCATAATGTCACCCCTTCGGGGTTTTAGTAATGATTTTACTAATTCTACAATAGTTTCACCCCTTCGGGGTTTAGACAATGTCGGAGGGTCTTAATAAATTTAATGACAAGGGTAACAATAAATAATTTATAGTTAGCTGCAACCCAAAAATGACAAAGACGATAACATTAACAATAGCGCTGACTCTGACCATAACATCATGCTTTAGTCAAACAGAGGAGGGAAGAATTGAAAAGGCGACAACGGAGGCTCTTAAAGAATGGCTTGAAAAACCTTCTATTGACAATGATCTTCTTGATCCAAAAGTTATTGAGCAATTGAACGACAGCGGTCGATTTGAAAATGGGCTCAAAGAAGGACTTTGGATAGAATATTCTCTCGACTCATCTCTGATGGGACAAACGACAACTTTAGTAGTTGGTGACAACAAGCAAATGTCAATGACTTTTGAAGGTGTTTTGCAAAAAGAAACCGGGACATACACTAATGGTCAAAGAGAAGGAATATGGACTACGTATGAAACAAGAAATGAAAAACCACCCTTTTATTGGAACAGAAAAGCTATAATCCGTTATAAAGACGGAAAAAAACATGGAGAGGAAATCAACTACCAAGGATATGGAGAGAAGAACCAAAGTCCATTTTTAATACGACATTGGAATAGTGGTATTGAACATGGAATCGGAAAAATATATGACCTTAACCATCCTTACAACTTACAACAAGTTTACAATGCCATTGACGGCCAAATGTGGCTTCTTGAGAAACATTATCCTAATGGACAATTACAGATAAAGTTCACTGACACCACACTTGTCGGACAAGAGCTTAAATACCAGCAAGCCTACTATGAAAGTGGACTATTAAAACAAACCGGATGCTATATCAATGGAGAAGACAAGTTCGGCAAATGGACAAGTTACTATGAGAACGGAAAAATTGAGTCGGTTGAAAACTACGAAAACGGTAAGCTCAATGGGATTTATAAATATTACCATGATAACGGACAACTTTGGACAGAGAGAACATACAAAGACGGAATGCTTTGGGATGTCTATTCAAATTACAATAGGAATGGCAAAACGCAAGATCAGGGAACTTTAAAAATGGAACAGGGTCTCTGAATACTTATGACGCTGAAGGCAAATTTACAGAGACTGTTGAATATGTAAATGGAGAAAAAAAGAAAGAATAAAGGGTATGCAGCTAACAGCAAACCAATTTAATGCAAATTAGGATGTATTATAGTCACTAAATCACTGTGGAAAATATGTTTTGTTTTCTACAGTGATGTTATAAGCACAACAAAACGTAATCAAATCCCGAAGGGATGACATTTTTATAGAAAAAAATTATTATTGAACCAGAAACCCCGAAGGGGTGACACAATTTTAGTAGCTATGGCAGGTACATTTTCGCAGATTTATATACAAGTAGTCTTTGCTGTAAAAGGCAGAGAAAATCTAATAAAGAGTGATTGGAAAGATGAAATCCATAAATATATTTCAGGAATAATTACCAATAAAGGACAAAAGAGTATTATTGTAAATGGGATGCCTGATCATGTTCATGCTTTTATTGGTCTTCGTCCGGCAATGTCAATATCTGATTTGGTACGGGATATTAAAAATAATTCCTCCAATTACATAAACGACAGAGAGCTCATCCGCGGTAAATTTTCGTGGCAAGAAGGATATGGAGCTTTTTCATATGGGCAATCTCAAATAGACAGGGTTTATAAATATATTTTGAATCAGGAAAAACATCATCATAAAAAGTCATTTAAGGAAGAATATTGTGAACTCCTTGAGAAATTTAATATTCCCCATGAAGAAAAATACTTATTTGAGTGGATTTTATAAAACCCATTCAATTTTAAAATTTAAGACTTTTCTATGGTATTAAAATCAGAGGATGGTTTTGGGCAATAACTTCGGAGAACCAGTTCGCTTATAGTGTCACCCCTTCGGGGTTTTATGAAATAATTATGTTTATTGCTACAATAGTTTCACCCCTTTGGGGTTTAGAGTTCTTGGATTTTCTATCTATGTATTCTATAATGCAAAACCTCTATTAAAAGCGGACATAATTGAGGGGATCAAATATTTAAATAATTAATCCAATGTGTGAAAAAATACAGATTTGAGCAAAAATTACTAGCTACCTAACCATTCTTCCTGTAGTCGGGAGGAATTCGGCACGAAAGACTAATCCATATTAGTTAAAGCCAAACCCTGACGGGGTGACGTTATAATAGCTAAAATTAATGAAACTTTGAGATAATGGAATAGCAACAGAAAAGCAGATTTACTGTATAAATAATAATTAATATTAAGTTTTTTATTCCTTTGCAAGTGATGACAGCCAAGCGCTGAAGAAGTGATATTTTTTTAGAAAAAACATTATCATTGACCCAGAAACCCTGAAAGGGTGACACTATTGTAGAAAAATAAACATTAATCAGAAACCCTGAAGGGGTGACATTATAATAGCTAAAAATTAAATGAAACTTTGGGATAAAGGAATAGCCACAGAAAAGCAAGTAGAAATATTCACGGTTGGAAACGATCAGGAATTGGACCAGGTATTGGCGAAATATGATGTGCTTGGTTCCCTGGCACACGGAAAAATGCTTAAGAAAGCCGGAATATTAAATGCACAGGAACTAACAGAACTGGAAAATGCCTTAAAGAAAATCCTGAAGGATATTAAAAAAGGTGATTTCGAAATTACGTCAAATTTTGAAGATGTTCATTCACAGGTCGAATATCTCTTGACCAATGCTATTGGTGACACTGGAAAAAAAATCCACACGGGACGGTCTCGGAATGACCAAGTTTTAGTAGATGTAAAAATGTACCTGCGTGATGAAATAAAGGAAATAACTGAACTAACACATCAATTATTTACCACCCTTCAAAACCTTAGTGAAAAGCACAAAGAGGTGATAATTCCCGGCTATACGCATTTGCAAATTGCAATGCCCTCCTCTTTTGGCCTATGGTTTGGATCTTATGCGGAGGCTTTAACGGATGATTTGAAAATGCTGGAAGCCGCGTATAAAATGGTAAATCAAAACCCGCTTGGATCTGCGGCTGGTTATGGTAGCTCGTTTCCTTTGGACCGCGAGATGACGACGCAATTACTTGGATTTGACACTATGCACTATAACGTGGTGAATGCCCAAATGTCACGGGGAAAAACAGAGAAATTTATGGCATTTGGTATGTCTGCAATAGCAGCTACTGTCAGCAAATTGGCAATGGATGCTTGTCTTTACAACAGTCAAAATTTTGGTTTCATCGGTTTTCCTGATCAATTTACTACAGGTTCGAGTATTATGCCTCACAAAAAAAATCCTGATGTATTTGAGCTAATCCGAGGAAAATGCAACAAAATACAGGCACTTCC
>CAMPJM010000413.1 GCA_946886805.1 uncultured Flammeovirgaceae bacterium
AATTACAATTGAACGACGAAGAAAAAGCAGATTTAGAAACTTCAAGAAAGCACGTTCGTGAAGTAATGGAAGTTTTGGAGAAAATGAGCTAGTAAATAGTTAATATTAGTTGTTTAACATAAAAAGAAAGAGGCTGTTTTGAGAAAGACAGCCTCTTTTTCGTGAAAAAGATTTTTTGAAAACCAATTTTTTAAACTATCATTCTGTATGGTGGTTATAGGATTAATTTCAAATTAAAAATCTTATTCATGAGTGACCATATTTATAAAATAATTGAATTAACAGGTTCTTCGCCTGTTGGAATTGAAGACGCTATCGACAAAGCAATATCAAGGGCTTCGAAATCTGTTCGTCACATGAGATGGTTTGAGGTGCTTGAAACCAGAGGCCATATCGAGGAGGGAAAAGTAAAGCATTATCAAGTAACCATTAAGGTAGGTTTTACCATGGATGGAGAGGAATGATAAATAAAATGGCGCAATAACAAATATTATTTTTCAATAGTGAAAGCGCTGAAGTTATTTTGACTATTAAACCTGTATGTTGGGAGTAACTTTAAAGAATAATTATGCGATCATCTGAATTGAAAGATATTCTTATACAACGTATTCGGGCTATTAATGATGAATCTTTTTTGTATGCATTAAAAGTACTTACGGATACAAAAGCTATAAATGAAGTCTATGAACTTAATGAATTTGAAGAGCAAAAGATAGCCAGAGCGCGGGGACAAATTAAAGATGGTGAAGTTTTTACACAAGAAGAAGTGTTTAAGGAAGTAGATTCATGGCTCAAAAAAGCATAATTTGGTCTAAAGAAGCACAAGATGATTTTTTATCCACTTTGGAATTTTATGCTGAGCGGAATGGTAGTAAAACTTACAGCGAAAAATTAGCTGGCGAAATACAAACGGCTATAGAAAAACTCAAAGAGCATCCATATTTGGGTAGACCTACGAGCAACGATCTAATTCGTATTTTGATAAAAAACAAAGACAATTTCTGGGGAGCAGTTGCATTATGCATGGATTTTTTGGGCCTCTATAAACAAAGTGCCAAGCAACAATTCCAGAGAGCATTTGCACAAAAGCTTGATTAATCCTAAATGAACACAAATGGCATCTAACGACAATCAACATTAAAGATTTTTCCACCAAGGATGTCAAAAATGATGCGACAGGGTGCTGAGCTATTTGCCTCCTCTGAAGCACGCTTTTCGACCCAGTTTATGGATTTTCAACCTTTGATTTAATCTTTGGGTCAGCGGAGCCCCGTGCGGATGAAATCGGGTTGTAAATCCAAAAACGAGGCCACCCGGCCCGAGGGTGACGGAAACTACATTGTCAGACGACCTGGAGCCCTGCTACAGATAATTTGTAGCCTGAGGTTGGTACAATAACTCCCCACTAAAATTGATTGGTTCCAATTTTCCCTTATTTTTGCAAAAACCCTTTTTGTGAAAAAGTCTTTAATTATCATTTCAGTTGTTGTTGTTCTATTAGGTATCCTTGGATATTTTTTCTACAGGACTGTTTACCTTCAGGAGAAAATTGATGTTTTTTCCTTGGTTCCGGAACATGCTTTAGTAGTTTATGAATCTCGGGAATTCGGGGATGACTGGGAGAAGTTTTTGCAACAGGATTTATGGCAAGGAGTGGAAAAAATCCCTTCGTTAATAACTGCAAAAAAGGATATTTCTTTGTTAGATACACTTCTGGATGCTGAGGGTTTTCCTTCTGCATTTAGAGACAGGACTTTTTTAGCCTCCATGCATACTACCAGTAAGGATGAATTTGATTTTTTATTCATAACTGAAGTTTCAAGCCTTGCTGATCAAAAAGCACTGGATAACATCATTGAGAAAATTGAAGAGGAGCACCCTTTAGATATTCAAACCAGGCACTTCAATGGCTTCGAACTAATTGAATTAAAGCATTCACAGAGCGGGAAATCCTTCACTTACATCATCTTTAAAAATTATTTGATAGGCAGTTTCACAACTATTTTAGTGGAAGATGTTATCAGAAATATTAATAGTGAGTTCAATGCCAGTTTTTTGTCGAATAAAAAAAGTGCAGATAGCTTAACCGGAATCAATACCGAATCAGGGAAACTGTACTTCAATTTAGAAAAATTACCGGATTTTCTATCCTTGTTCAAACAAGGGACTGAAATTAGAGACCATCTTCTAAATAATTTTGGCAAAATAACCTTTCTGGAACTGAACATGAAGGAAGGGGATCTGTTTTTGAACGGATTTACAGAAGCAGAAGCAGCAAAAAAAAATACCTTTTTAAGTACTTTCAAAGGCTTAGAACCTCGCCCTTTGAGCATTTCCAATTTGCTGCCCAATAGAACAGCTATATTGCACCATTTGACCTTTGATAATGCAAAGCTCTGGTTTGAGAACCTGCAAGAGTTTTGGCGGTCAGAAAATCCCGATCAGATAAACCAATGGAAATCATTGGGGGAAATATATGGGGTGACCTTGGAAGATATTTTTTCTAAAATTGGGACCGAAATAGGGGTGGCGACATTAGAATCTATCGATATCAATAATCCTGATAAGTTGGTATATATCCACACTACTCAAAAAGAGGAAGTACTGGCCTTGTTTGATAGTATTGCGTACCAAGCAAGTAAATTAGCAGGAGATACTGTTTTTAACGAGCAGTATAGCGGGACAATTATAAGGCAAATTGATACTAAGGAATTTCCTGCACAGGTTTTTGGATCTATGTTTTCTGGATTTGAAACCACATTTTACATGGCATTGGACGATTATATTATTTTTGGAAATAATGTACAAGTTGTGAAAAGTCTTATTAATGATATTGAGCAGGAAGACACCTGGGGAAAATCGGTGAAATACAACCAGTTTCTATCAAATGCCATAACGGAATCCAATTATAGTTTTATGGTAAATGTCCCAAGAGCATGGAAAATGATAACAAATGCGCTTTCTCCAAAATGGAAAAGATTCGCCGAGGACAATAAATCTTCTCTTCGCTCTATGGAGTTGTGGGGCGTTCAGTTCAGTAATATTGAAGATGATTTTTATACCAGCATTACTTACAAAAAGAATATTGAACCCCTTGCAGACAAAGCTTCCAAAAGGATAATGCATAAGTATCAGCTTTACCTCGACAACTTAATTACTTCAAAACCTTTTTTAGTTAGGAACGCAAACAAGGGAAGTCATGAAATAATGTTGCAGGACTCAGCAGACCTTATTTATTTGATTTCGACAGAGGGGCGGACTTTATGGAAAGATTCAATAGATGGTGAAATAATAACCGATATAGAGCAAATAGATTATTACAACAATGGTAATCTTCAGTATTTATTTGCTACTGAAAACAGCATCTATATTTATGATAGGGAAGGGGAACTCGTCCCTGGTTTCCCGCTTTCCCCTGGTTATAAAATTGACAAGTTGAATGTTATAGATTATGACAAAAGTAAAAGGTACAGAATATTGGTATCTGATGAGGCAGGTAATATGTATATGTACGATAAGGAAGGCGTAAATCTTGAAGGATGGCGACCAAGACAAATGGAGCATCCGTTGGCATCTCCACCCGCCCATATGAGAGTTAGGGCAAGGGATATTATTTATGCGGTAGAGGAAAATGGAGTGGTCAAGGCAATGACCAGAAAAGGCGAAATGTATCCTGGCTTCCCAGTCTCTCTCGAAGACAAAATTGGCAGCCCGCTATTTAGAGAAATCGGTTCGGATTTCGCTAAAACAAAATTTACAGCTGTGACTATTAATGGGATGATTTTGCAGTTAAATATGAAAGGTGAGATTTTGAAACGGGAACAGCTTTATAAACCTTCCGCAAATACTACATTTAAGTTAATAGAATCGTCTGAAGGCAGAAGCTTTTTGATATTAAGGCAGGATCTCAGAAGAGTTGCTATCTTAAACAGAAAAGGGGAGGTTCTATTTGATAAAGACTACCTCTCATCAGAAGAAATGGCGGTTCAATATTTTCATTTTGGATCAGAAAATGAATTTGTAGTGGTAACAGATGCTGCCCAAGACTTTACTTACCTTTACGACATGAGGGGTACGCTCATTAATGAGCAACCAATTGAAAGTAGCCATGAAATAGGATTGTGTTATTCTGAAAGTGATGCAAAATACAACCTATACAATGTTTTTGAGCAAAAATTATCGATAGGGACTTTTTAAAGTTAGAGACAGAATAAGTTCTTCAAACTGCTAAACAAAATTCTATTTTTTTGAATCCGAAGCTTTGGAAAGTTTTTTGGTTAGGAGGCTTTTGAAGTACAGATAGAAGCCAAACACGGAAATTAAAAGAAAAACTGTAAAAGCAATTTGATGATACCTATTGTCTCCTGCTGATACTATTTCTATAAGTTGTTTCGCTGCACTTCCAATCCAGATGAACAACAATGTTCGGGGCAGCATGCCTATAAATCCTGCCCAGAGAAAATTAATGATATTTACCCTCATAATAGATAGCACAACATTCATAATTGCAAATGGGAGAATAGGCGAAATCCGACATAAAATAATAAAAGAAAGTTGTGTGCTGTTAATAGCTTGGATAAAGTTAGATACTTTAGGAAGCTGACTTATCGAATTTAAGAATTTGCCCTGATCAATATATTT
>CAMPJM010000414.1 GCA_946886805.1 uncultured Flammeovirgaceae bacterium
GCAGTAATGTCCTTAGCAGCGTTGATGCTATGGGACAGTTACTCGAACGGATTGAAAAAGCAGATGAATCGGGACTTGATGTATTTGGCATCGGTGAACATCATAAAAAGGAATTTCTGGATTCTGCCCCGGAAGTAATTCTTGCTGCAGCGGCTGCAAAAACCAAGCGGATTATTCTTGGCAGTGCTGTTAAAGTTTTAAGTACTGATGACCCCGTAAGGGTCTATCAAAGTTTTGCAACCCTAGATCTTATTTCAAAAGGCCGGGCAGAACTTGTTGTCGGTCGTGGCTCAGCCATTGAGGCCTTTCCCCTTTTTGGATTTGATTTAAAGGACTATGACGCTCTCTTTAAGGAAAAACTGGATTTATTGCTCCAAATACGAAACCAGGAATATATTACATGGTCAGGTAAGTTCAGACCAGCGCTCAATAACCAACCTGTTTATCCCAGAAGCCTTCAGCAAAGATTACCTGTATGGCTTGGAGTAGGGGGCACACCAGCATCTTTTGTACGAGCAGGTACATTAGGATTGCCCTTAATGGTGGCTATAATTGGTGGCGAAACAGAACGGTTTCGCCCGCTGGTGGATCTGTACCGCGAAGCAGGACGAAAAGCAGGCTACTCACCAGACCAGCTGAAAGTCGGACTTCATTCTCCCGGTTATGTGGCTGATAACAGCGAAAAGGCGATTGCAGATTATTACCCGGGGTATGCAGAGCTTTGGACTAAATTAGGCAGAGAACGCGGATGGCCCCCAGTAACCCGACAACAGTTCGATGCATTAGTAGCCCCTAAAGGGGTATTGGTGGTTGGTGGCTCAGAAGAAGTTGCCGAAAAATTGCTAAGGCATAGTAAGGCCCTTGGTGGTATTGACCGGTTTACGTTTCAAATGGATAATGCTGGCTTATCTCACGAGCAACTGTTACTATCAATTGAGTTGATCGGCACAAAGGTTATTCCGCTTATTAAAAAATCAAAATACTAAAAATGTAAAAGCTCTGGGCTTCTCTGGAGGTTTTATATTCTGCCGTAAGGTAAAAAATTAATTATGCGCATTTTGCTAATAGTACTTTTATGTAATTCCTCCCTGGTTACCGCCCAGCAAATTTCCGGATTTGAACAAATGCGGTATAACGAAGATTACTCCGGTCTCAAAAAAGATACCATAAGGAACTGGTACCATGAATTGAAATATAAAAGGATCAGCAAAAATGCTTATGTTAGTTTTGGCGGCGATTTCAGAACACAATACCTGATTATGGTTAACGAAAGTTGGAATCCGGATCTTAGGGATGATGACGGGTATCTGCTTACAAGATGGCTGTTTCATGCCGATCTGCATCTCTCAAGAAACGTACGTGTTTATGCGGAATTACAGAGCGCCCTGGCCAATAGCAGGGAAATCCTTTTGCCTGTTGAGGAAAACCCACTAAAACTTCATCAACTTTTTGTAGATTACAAACCATTTATTGAGGCTCCTATTACATTCCGTATTGGAAGACAGGAAGTAAGTTATGGTTCTGCGCGCTTAATTTCTTTAAGGGATTCTCCCAACACCCGCCGTTCATTTAATGGGGTTAAAGCAATTTTTAGTGGAGATAACATAAAAACCGATGTTTTCTATCTGCATGCCGTGGTAGATAAAGTGGGTATTTTTGATGATACCTCTTCACCGGACTTACGGCTTTGGGGCACATTTTCGGATATTACCACATCAAAAAAAGAACTGCATTTTAATTTCTATTACTTGGGTTTCTATAACAAGAACGCTATTTTTTATGATGGTGCCGGTACTGAAAAAAGGCATACCTTCGCTTCCCGGTTTTTTGGAAACAGGGGTAGATGGTGGTATGACTTGGAAGGTGGGTACCAGTTCGGTTCGATAGGAAACAGGAGAATAGCAGCCTGGAGCGTTGCTTTAGCTACTTCTTATCATTTTCCTTCAACAAAATACACTCCGGAAATCGGACTCAAGGCTGATCTTATCAGTGGCGACAGGGACAATACCGACAATACGCAACAAAGCCTGAATACCATGTTTGGTCCCGGTGCCTACTTTGGTATGGCTGCACCAATAGCTCCAAGTAATCTTATGGACATACACCCGAGTGTAAAACTATATGTTTCGGAAAAAGCAGTATTTACCTGCGATTATGCTTTTCTTTGGAGATACAGTAGCGGTGAAGGAATTTACCGCCCTAATATGATACCGTTTTTCGAGCATAATGACGCTTCTTCGCGTTATATAGGGAGTCAGATTTCCGGTATTCTTTCTTACAGCGCTAATAAGCATGTCGTTCTGCTTACGGGCTTGAGCTGGTTCGACTCAGGGGCATATCTCAGGGAGGTATCTACCGGCGAAAATATAGTATTCGGATTTGCCAGTGCACAAATAAAATTCTAAGCAGAAGAACAGAAATATTTTTGTCAAAGTAGCGACATGTCCAATAGATATTGTTTAGGCCGCTTTCGTCCCATAGTTCATTACTGATAATTCCCGTGCCAATTCATTTCAAACTTTTCGGGATTATGTCTTTAAACTAATTTTCTTTTCTATACCCAATCGTTTCATTGTGGCAAACAAAGTTTTATCTTTTATTTGTAAAATCTTTGCAGCTCCATTAGGTCCACTCACACGCCAGTTAGTGTGATTGAGTATTTCCACAATATAGTCTCTTTGTTGCGCTTCAAAAGACTTAAAACCCTTGCTAGCTGATTTAATATCTGACTTCGGCATCCAAGTGCCTGGGTTTAAGGTCGTACCATTTTCAATGATAACAGCCCGCTCGATCAAATTTTCCAGCTCCCTGATGTTACCCGGAAAATGATAATCCGTTAAAATAGCTACCGTTTTTTTTGATAACCTTCTAAAAGCTTTCCCTGCTTTTGTAGCATACTTTTCTAAGAAAAACTGCGCTAACAAGGGGATGTCTTCTTTTCGGTCCCTTAAGGGGATGTTATAAATGGGAAAAACATTTAAACGATAGTATAAATCTTCTCTAAAACTGCCGGCATTTATCATTTCTTCCAATTTTCTATTAGTTGCGGCTATAATTCGTACATCTACTTTTATCGTTTTCGTTCCGCCCAACATATCAAATTCCCCTTCTTGCAAAACACGAAGTAATTTAGACTGCAGCTCAACAGGCATCTCACCTATTTCATCAAGAAAAATGGTTCCGCCATCAGCAAGTGCGAATTTTCCTGCTTTATCAGATAATGCACCAGTAAAAGCTCCTTTTTTATGCCCGAACAATTCACTTTCTATAAGTTCTTTGGGTAAGGTGGCACAATTCACTTTTATAAGAGGCCTTTCTTTTCTTGGGCTATTAGCATGTATAGCACTAGCTAATAATTCTTTCCCTGTTCCAGATTCTCCAGTAATTAGTACGGTAGTAGCTGTGGACGCTACTTGATTGACCTGCTCTAAAACCTTTTCGTATGTTTTACTTTTACAGATGATGTTCTCGAAATTAATTTTTTTGCTAATTTCTTCCTGTAAATATTCATTCTCATTTTCAAGTCTTTCTTTTAGTGAACTGATCTCTTTCAATGCCTCATACAATTGTTTCTCGCGCATTTTGATCTCTGTCATATCACGCACGACTGAACATTGATAATCTTCATCTCTATACCTTAAGTGGGTTGATATAATATCTGCAGGGAATTGGCTTCCATCCTTTCTATCAATGGCCCATTCTATATACGAACTATGTACTTTCAATCGTTCGAACTCGCCCTCATAAAATTCAGGACTAATGGCCGAGTCCAAATCAAACATTGTCATTTGATCTAGCTCTCGCTTAGTGAATCCCAGATTATTGATTACCGATTTACTGTAAAATTTAAGTTCTCCTTTACCATTAAAGATATATATCATATCCTTTACATTATCAATGATGGTTTTATAGAGTGATAAATTGCTTTCCTTTTCTTTTATTTCGGTAACATCTTGATAAACACCTAAAACTTTATAAATTTTATTACCTTTTAAAATGGGTTTTGCTACAGCTCTGATATACCTGGGCGGTGAATCCCTGGTTTGAAATATTTCATCAAATGATAATCCTTTCCTGATTACATTCTCATGTAAGTCATTTAATCTGCTACCATCTTTAAATTTATGGATTACTTTGGAAGGAGTTAAATCCAGGGAATTATTAGTATTGAATATACTTAAAGCACCCTGGGTTGCAAAAATAGAACCATCTTGTATGTTCAGCTCCCAACCACCTAAATTTGCTATAATATGGGTATTGTTCATCAACTGCTTATAAAAGCTCGATTCTTGTATTTCATCTGCTATTGCACATATGTATTTTTTTTCATTATGTTCGAAAATTTGAGCATTAATTTGAACAGTATAAAATTTACCTTCTTTTGTTTTATGGGTTGCTACAAAGTTAATGCTTCCTTTTTCAGAAACTTCCTGCCAATGTGTCTTCCAACTTTCGTGAGTTACTGTAACATTAATATCAGGGATTGATAAATTTTCGCATTCTTTTTTACTGTAGCCAAGGGCTTTTCGAAACTTTTTATTGGTATAAGCCAAATTACCATTAGCATCTACCCAAACCACCTCATAAGGTAACTGCTCTAGCAGTCGACCTTTTATCACCAAATCAGCAGTATTATTATCC
>CAMPJM010000415.1 GCA_946886805.1 uncultured Flammeovirgaceae bacterium
TTCAAATAAATTTTTTTATCCGTCCTATTGTTTAGTGCAAATGGATTGTTTATTATTCATCAATACTTCTGACTAATGTCCTCCAGTGAGAATACAATGCAGAGGGTTCATATTCAGCAATCGTATCTTTAAACATATTAATGTGATACTTTATCCCTTCTTCTTGAAATTTAATTAAATCATCTCCTGTTATTTTACCAATTGGCATTTGTGGTTTAGTCATAAAAGTCTTTTTAGCACTGCGGTTCTTTTAAATGGCAGGTCAACGTACGGCTAAAGTGCACAGTGCCCTTTACTTGCCATGCAACAATAGTTAAATCTAACAAGCTTTTAATGTTTTTTAAATAATCTATTGCATCATGAGTATAAATTTCTATTGTCTTGCAGGAATTTTATTCAAACTAATTTCCTAACCTCTCTATTATTACTTCACGTGCACGCCGAAAGATTTTCTTTGCCAACCTTCCTGCTTTCAATCCCTCAAACCCAAACCAAACCCCAATTGAAAAGCAGCAAGGCCTACTTCTCCTCTTAATCGATTTTACTCTGTGCCTATACCGACTTCTCTATCACTGCTCTACGGGCACCAATGCCCAAAAATTTTTTATGCGAAAAAAGCATAAAAAATCCCGGTCATCCATGCCCGTCATAAAGATTCTGCAGAACAAAAGATTTTCTTTGAGGGATTACTTGTTAATATAAATCAACAGCCGGAATGTAATTGAACAAAAGATAGCTGACTATATCAATTTTTAAAGAAATTTTACTTTAAAGAACGTGGTTTACGATGTTTTTACTTGTTGATTGTACCCATCAGAAGTGAGGCTCAACACGGTAATGAGTCCGGATCGATATAACCCCATTTATTATTCATAGCATTTTTTAGCGTCTTTATCCGAGTCTAAATCCGATGGGAACAATCGAATATACTTTAGTTGGTTGACCATTTATCTTGCACGGGTTCCACTTAGGGAGCTCGTTCAGCAGTCGATATGCTTCTAGGTCTAGGTATTTATGGGCTCCCTTGACAATCGATAAAACTTCTGTGTTACCTTGTTCGTCAATGGAAATTAGTACGAGGACGTTTCCGGTTATTCTTTTCTCTAATGCCGGACCGGGGTAACGCATTTTTTTCACGAAATATGAGGTAAAACCTTCAGGATATTCAGGTAGGGTTGGAAATGTTAGGGTTCCATCGATTAGAGACTTAGCTCTCATTGCATACAAATCAATATAAGGAGCATCCTTAGGTGTTTCCTCAGAATAATTAAGTTCTTGATCATAATCAAGTCGAGACATGAGTTTACCGTTATCATAATACTGGAACCAAACTCCAGCAGGTTCTCCATTTAGGTAGGTTTTTGACCAGATAGTTAAGTTATCCTTAATCCTTGTGTGGTTCGTTTCAATTCGATCATCTGGATATTTGGTTTTAGTTCTTACAAACTTCGCTTTGTGCTCAGAGGCCTCTTTGGAGTCTGAGTAGTTTGATTTGTAATACTTTGTTTCGATGACTTCTTGAGCAACCGAAATATTAATGGAAATTAAAAGTAATACTGCTGTCAGATATATTTTCATAACTGTTTCTTTTTCTAATTGGGTTTATTGACGCTAAAGACCTAGCTATGATGAGTGAGGATTAGAAAGCACTGACCTTTCCTCTCGTACATAGCTACGCCTTGTTTCAAATTTATCACTTGTGGCGGACTTTCTAATCCCCACGGAAATATCCGGACCGATGAAACCACATTCATTCATAGTATATGTTAAGCTCATTTTTCAATTCTCCAGATTCTCAGTTGCTCAATTTCAGCCTTTAGAATCTCCAGCGATTTCGTTCGGTATTCGGACATAAGAATTTCCGATTCGAGTTGGAGAAAAGCCTCTGATGGTGGTGGAGGTGGAGGGAGGTCGTTTACAATCATTAGATAAGGATACCTAAAACTTCTCGATAATCCACATAATGATATTATTGCTGGTTCATTGTTGTTAGGTTCGTCCATATACACGAGCCAATATTCTTCCTCCTTACTAGGCAGCACTGAACATGAATGAGTCTGTTCAAGCTCAATATATTTTCGTTCGGTTCCTTTGAAAGTTTCTAGAATCTCAAATTTGAAAGTTCCATCGTCATTGAGTTCTATTAAACGCCCCATGAATATGAGTTCACTATCTATATGGTTTTGTTTTTGAACTTTCTCAAGGTCGTCTTGTTGCTTGCAGTCACATCCAAGTGCTATTTGTAAGCAGATAAGGGTTGTTAAAAGAAATGTTAATCCAAGTTTCATCCTATTGAGCTTAACGTACAGCTAAAGTGCACCGTGTACTCTTTAGCCACCCTGCAACAATACTACAAAATCTTTATGTTTTTAGATTTTAAATGAATTTCTTGAAACGTTATCTATTTTTGTGGTTTAACAGGTTTGCGAGTTTTGTAATAATTTCCTGACTTGCCTATAACTACTCCACGTGCACCAATGCCTAATTTTTTCGTACCAAAAAAAGCATAAAAATTCTGGTCATCTATGCCTCGGATTAAGATTCTGCACAACGAAAGATTTCTTTAAATGGTTGCTTCGGAATAGAGTCAACAGCCGGACTGCATTGAATAACAAGCGTCTGGTCATGTCCATAATAAAGAAAAACTAGCTTTTGAAGACAAAAAGAATAACGGAATTACATGTACTCTACGACATTAGAGCTTTAAACTAAATCAATCTGCTTAGGCGCTAACTAATTAGAGTTCCTGTACCAATCTCCTAATCTAACCACTAGAGATTCCCCATCGTTGGTGAAGCTAAGGCAGTATGCGATATTTTCCAACTCGCCCAGTTCGTGAACTTGTTAAATGTTATCTGTTCCATCCGGGTGATGTACTTTATATGAGCCCACTGAATTGCTTCGTCACTTCCCTTAGAACCGCTGTCAATTGTTGCTCGCAATTGATTGTAAAGTACTTCTATCAATGATAAAAATTTACCCGGAATTTTGGGATTGTTGCGTCATCCAATAAGATTTAGCCTCTGCTTGGAAGTAGATCGGCGGCAGTAATAATTATTGAAAATATCGATCCGTTGTTGATTTACTCTTAAAGCTCGTAGAAATATTTTTCTAGCCATGAGGATTAGACCTCAATTTTTATCCTTAAGAAGGTATATTTCCTTATGAGTGCTGAAGTGCTGAGTTTTTTGATTTTTACTTTAGCA
Source organism: uncultured Flammeovirgaceae bacterium (assembly GCA_946886805.1). Next base: position 3,207 of record CAMPJM010000415.1, read on the forward strand.
ATGGACACAATTGATTTTTTAGATTAATAGCAGAAACGATATGAAGATTACGGTGATTAAATTCGTTTTTCTTCAGGGATTTTTTTCTCTATTATTTCGGCACTCTGGCACTTTAGTTTAAACGCTGCCTTTTTTCGCACCTTTTTTAATTTAATTAAGCTGTTTTTCTGGCACTGCTTTGGCACTTCAAAGCTTTTTATAAAACTTTGGCACTGGCAGATGAGTGCTTTAGCACTATCAACTCCTGATAATTTCAAGAAAATACTTGCTGTTTTTCTTAGTTATTCCCCCGTTTTTATCGGAAGCTGTTTTTATGCCTCTAACGTCAATATATTTTTTAATCCATCTAAAAAATTTTCTAGTACCGCACTCCTTTTCATTATAGTTACATTCCTCTAAAAACTTGGAATGAAAGGATTTAAGTTCGATACTATCACTGTTTTTTATTTGTAAATCATTATCCATAAAATTCACAAAATCTTCGTTCGTATTCTGCATGAGATTCCTGCTTTCATAATTAATTTTAATTTCTCGTAACCCATCTCTTAGAAAATTTCTAAGGCACTCCATTATACAGTTATCAAATAAGCTCCACTCCTGATCATCCCACTCTTCAAACAGACGATGTCCGTATTCATCAATGGGTGTGTGTTTTGCATTGAAATGTTCAGAAAATTCAACAATGCATTTTCTTCGGTCATACGAACTTCCCTCACCTTTAATTGTATGGTTCGTGGTTAATAAAATTTTTGGGGAATCTTTAAACGGAATGGTGAAGGCGGGTCTTCCCTTACCTTCGACAGTTATCCCATTTGAAATGATTGTAAACAATAATTCAAATGGAAAATTTGGTAGTATATCATCTAGAATGATTATTTGAGTATCGAGAGTTACCCCTTGCCAGGCAAAGTTTTTAGTAATATTATATCCCTTACCTTGATACCATGTGCTACACATGTATTGTAGGGAAGAGGCCACTAGACTTTTAGCTGTTCCTCCGTTAGCTTCACTATTTGTAGAGATTTTTTCATCTACAAAAATTATAGCTTTCGAATTTGCAAGATCCTTATAAGTATGGAGGAGATAGCCAATAGCAGATTTAACCGATAAGTATCTTTCATTGTTGGATCCACAGATCTTGAATAACAAATTTGCAAATTCGGATTCTTTATTGGTAGGCGCAAGATTAAAATCTCTATTAATAATCTGATTTTTCCATATTAGCTTCTTTAACGCAGAATATGGGAAAGTTTTAATAGAATCTCTAGTGACCTTAACGAAAGAATTTTTGTAGAATTTGTAGCTTTCATCAGGAGTGTCTTTTAGAAAATCTAATTGCTTGCTCTTTAAAATGCCCAGGTTTTTATTGTTAAATAGAAATTGATTTCTTGTTATTAATTCTTTTTTAATATCATCCTTAGAC
>CAMPJM010000416.1 GCA_946886805.1 uncultured Flammeovirgaceae bacterium
ATGTAAATGAAAACAATAAAAATTTCCTCTATTCTTCAATTCCTAAAAAATCTAATGGAAGTAAGATATTGTAAAAAAATCACCCTTTAACTTTCACTGACATGCTTGCTTTCTGGACTGCGCTAAATCGATATAGATTAATACATCAGGGAATAGTTTTTGTTTTGGAATTCCGAATCTTTTGTTAATACGCATCCTAATCACACAAAAATATGCTCCATAGATTTAGTAGGACAAAGGAATAATCCAGGTCTAAACCTTTAGTTTCTATAATCCATTATAAGGTAAATGAAATGAGTAACCTCAATGTTTCTACGAGTATGAAAAAGTCTTCTGATCTTAGCTTAACCAACATTATTTATGTCATCCTATGCTTTATATTATTTTCGGGGTGTGGAAAAAAGAACACGCTCAAGGGCATTTTTCAAACGAGAACTCCCTATGAAGCTTATTCGTCAGCTTTAAAAGAGACACGACTTGACAAGACAGGTTTGGGAAGCAAATGGCTCAGTGCAGGGTCCGCAGTATTCATGGATTCGCTTGTTATTACTTTGCCTTATAGTGAATCGGCCTATTTTGATGCAGCCGAAATAACGGCTAACGGTTACAGGTTTATTGCGGAACAGGGTCAGATAATAAATGTAAAAGTAAATATTATTTCCACGGAAGACCTTAGCATATTCCTTGATTTATTTTTATTAAAGGACAAGCCCGAACATGTTGCCTCTTCTGATACTTCTACTTCCCAACCTGTTTTAAAATATGAAGTGAAAGAAACAGGTACTTTCATGCTCAGGTTACAACCCGAGCTTCTTCAAGAAGGGAGATACCAGCTAGAAATCACATCTGCTCCTGCGTTGGCATTTCCTGTAACAGGGAAAACCAGCAAGTCCATAGCCAGTTTTTATGGGGCTAATAGAGATGGCGGGAGAAGAAAACACGAAGGGGTTGACATTTTTGCGCCTAGAGGAACTCCTGTGGTTGCCGCAACAGAAGGAAGAGTAGGACGTGTAAATTTGAACAGGCTGGGAGGAAAAGTTGTTTGGTTAAGGGATCCAGAACGTAATTTGTCTCTGTACTATGCACATTTAGACAGTCAATTGGTAAGCCCGGGCCAAAAGGTAGAAATAGGAGATACTTTAGGTCTCGTGGGCAATACCGGCAATGCCATAACCACCCCGCCTCATCTTCATTTCGGCATTTATAGTTCCGGGTACGGAGCTATTGACCCTTATACTTTTTTGCATACGAAAAACACTGACGTGATACCCCAATACAATGGAGAGGAATTTATAGGAAAGAACGTGCGGATAAAAAACTCGCTCGTAAATTTCAGGCCATCCCCTGATCTCCAATCTGAAGTAATTACCAAACTTCCCGAAAACACTCTATTAAAAGTCAATGGAAACTCAGAAAAATGGTTACGAACCGAATCGTCAATTAACCTTAAAGGCTTTGTACATGTTTCAATGGTTGAGCTGATCGAAACTCCCCTGCAAGTTATCGCTCTTAACGAAACAGCGGCATTGGTTAATCATCCGGGAGAAAACGGGATCTTGATCAATCAATTGAAAGCTGGAAGCTCTCTACGTATTTTGGCAGAGCAAAACGAATTTTATTATGTCCGATCTGATTCTGAGGAAAAAGGATGGCTAAAAAAAGAGTTTTTAAGTGTCAAATAGTTGAAAATTTGGCTTTTTTAATAACACCGAGTATTGAATTTAGTATTCGTCCTTGTCCTCAACAAACGATCCGGACGAGCCTTACCTGACATTGTTACCCTATGCAATCACAATAGATCCGAAATTTGCAGGATAATCATTTCTACCCTATCAAATTAAAAATACAAACATTCTTACCTATAATTGATTTTTATCTTTTAAAATATATAGATGGACCTTTACATCATTTCATTGACTATCATTGGTTTGGCGGGGTTGAGTGCTGCCTGGATACCGCCGCTTTTAAGTCGAATAAATATTTCCTATTCTATCATTTATGTTCTTATGGGTTATATATTGTATAGCCTTCCTATTGAACTTCCCTGGCCTAATCCAATCTGGCAAAATAACTATGCAATCCATCTTACAGAATTAGTGATAATTATTGCCTTGATGGGGATTGGGTTGAAAATTGATCATCCTTTTTCATTTAAAGAATGGAGAAATCCTTTTCGGTTAGCTACTATTACCATGCTGCTAAGCATCCTTGCCATGGCTTTTGTGGGATGGTACTTTCTCGGGCTTCACCCCGCCTCGGCACTATTGCTCGGCGCTGCTCTTGCACCTACGGATCCTGTATTAGCTTCCGAGGTTCAGGTAGGCCCTCCTCAGCAAGGAAAAAATGATGAGGTAAGATTCTCTTTAACAGCAGAAGCCGGATTAAATGACGGTATGGCCTTCCCTTTCACCTGGCTGGCCGTGGCATTGGCGATCGGCATGAACACTTCCGAGCCATGGTTGGGTGAATGGCTGTGGAAAGATCTGGGTTATAGGATAATTGCAGGGGTTGCGAGTGGCTTTATTCTAGGAAAAGCTGTTGCTCTTATTGCATTTAAAGATTCGGCCAAAGGAGATAGTTTGAGGGCCAAAAATGGATTTGTTGCTGTATCCACTACCCTTTTTGTATATGGACTTACCGAACTTATTTCTGGTTATGGATTTGTGGCGGTTTTTGTTTCGTCTCTGGTTATCAGAAATTATGAGATGGGCCATGAATACCATAAGGAATTACATGGGTTTACAGATCAAATAGAAAGGTTTTTATTGGTTATATTGCTAATTCTATTTGGAGGAACACTTGCTACGGGCCTTTTGGATAACTTGACCATTCCTATGGCCGTTGCGGGAATCTCTTTTGTATTAGTTTTACGACCTCTTGCAGGATTACTCGGACTTTTAGGCAGTAAACTGAAAAAAGGGAAAAAATTAGCAATCAGCTTTTTTGGTATCAAGGGAATTGGGTCATTCTTTTACCTTTCATTTGGACTTAGTGAAGCTGAATTTGAAAACAAAGAAGCTTTATGGGCTTTGGTAGGATTCGTCGTGCTTTTTTCAATAATTATCCATGGTTTGACTGTCTCTCTAAGCATGAAAAAGTTAGGTCTACGGTATACCGATATGAAAGAAGATGATTAAGATTTTCTGCAAGTCCTTTTTTATCCCTAAGAAAGAGTCCTTTTAAAATTTCTATATTTGATCTACCGAATAATTGCATTTATGCTCGTTTTGATTGGCACTTAAATTTAAATGAAAAAAAAAAGTAATTTCTACCGTTCATCTGAAGAAGCAGCGTTAAGACCCTGGCAACAAAAAATTCATACTGTCATTTTTGGCACAGATACAAAAGCAGGGAAAAATTTTGACATTGCTTTACTATGGGCCATACTTTTCAGCATATTAATAATAATGGTTGAAAGTGTTCCGTCTATTCAAAATGATTATGGGCATATTTTAAGAATCGTAGAATGGGCTTTTACAATTTTGTTTTCAATAGAGTACGTCGCCCGGATTGTTTCGGTAAAAAAACCCCTTCGGTATATTTTTAGCTTTTATGGCTTGGTTGATATACTTTCTATTTTACCTACTTATTTAAGCCTTTTTATTGCAGGCTCGCATTACTTATTAATTATCAGAACTTTACGATTATTGAGAATATTTAGAATATTCAAACTTGCAAGGTTTATTGGAGAAGCCAATGTTCTTAAATCTGCACTTACAGCAAGTCTACATAAGATAACTGTTTTTTTTGGTGCAATTCTGTGTATTGTAATGATTACGGGAACCGTGATGTATTTAATTGAAGGACCGGAAAATGGCTTTACCAGTATCCCAGTGAGCGTATATTGGGCTATAGTCACCCTCACCACCGTAGGCTATGGGGATATTGCGCCAAATACTTTTGCAGGTCAATTCTTTGCTTCCTTTATTATGATTTTGGGATATGCTATTATTGCAGTCCCAACCGGTATTGTAACAGCCGAAATAGCTTCTGCCAACAGACGGAATTGGACCAAGCCAAGTTGCCCAGGTTGTGGCAATGATGAAAATGACAGAGACGCAAAATTCTGTAAACGATGTGGAACCGAACTGCCGTAGATTTCAGTAAAATGGAAAACAGTCTTGGAAATGACGATAAAAATATTGTTACAGCTCTTTTAGAAAAAATCGGATCGTTACAAATAAAAGACTCAGCGATTTATCCTTCCGGGCTTTTCCCTTCACAAAGATACCATACGCTTGTGCCTTACCGTCGGGAAGACTCCAATGTCTTTTTTACATCCCTGCTTGTATTTACGCTTCAGAACCTGGATGTAAAATTAACTGAATACCAAAAAAAGCTTGCGAAAAACATATGCGAAAAGGCAATTAAAACTTATCCTTCATATCAAAGTAGAAGGGGTCTTAAAACTTATAATTTTTGGCAAAATACGGCAAACAAACAATTTCCACACGGATACCTTTTGCACAGATTGAAGTTTTTGGAACTCCCGGACGATTTGGACGATACGGTTATTATTTACATGACCAAACCGCATTCTCAAGCCGATGCCATCTGGTTGAAAGAAGAGCTAATAAAACATGCCAACAAAAGTAAAAAGCAAATTCAAAATACACTTCCGCAGTA
>CAMPJM010000417.1 GCA_946886805.1 uncultured Flammeovirgaceae bacterium
TTCATTAACGTCATTCCGCAGAGCTTGCCCCGAACTTGATTCGGGGAGGAACCTTTTGTCCAATAAGCCTCACATAAAAAAATATCCTCGCATTGTCCCCATAAAAAGCCGCATTTAAAAACGATTCTCCTTAAGTGTCGAGCAAACAGAAAAGTGGGAGCAAACTAATACACTACCGCGAGCTAAGTTTTTTAACATTTAATTCTCTTTATTTTTTCATATATTGAAAGAAAAACTAACTACCTATGAAAAAATTTCTAAAATGGGCTACAATTGTTATAGTGGTTTTAGGCGTAGTCCTGTTTGGCGCTTATAAATTTATGCAAGCCCAAACAAAAAAGGCCAGTCCTGAAACCACTGCAATTTATTCAGAAAATGGAAAAGAACTCACCGTTTTCTATTGCGCACCTTCAAAGAAAGGCAGAGAAATATTTGGAGGGCTCGTTCCTTATGGAGAAGTATGGCGCACAGGAGCCAATGAAGCCACGACTTTTACCACAAACAAAGACCTGCAGATAGATGGTAAAATATTGCCGGCAGGAAAATACACTCTCTGGACCATCCCTGAAAAAGATGCATGGACTATTATCTGGAACGACAAGCAATATGGATGGGGTGTTGATTTTAGTAACAAAGCCCTACGAGAACCAGAAGCCGATGCACTACAGGTAAAAGTGCCTGTACAAATTACAGATAGTCCGGTAGAGTTATTTACTATTTCATTTGAGGAAAGCGATAATTTGGCCCTAGTTTTTGCCTGGGACAAAACGAAGGTGGCCGTGCCAATCGAATAGTTATTTCCAGATCAAAGGAAGTCGGCTTCCTCCTTAAGTCATCACGGGAGGGGTCGTATCCCCTGCAAAGCCACACACCGATATCATTCTGAACGCCACCATAAAAAGCTGAATTTCAACTGACTGGATTCGTGAAGATGGCCACAATATGTGACCATGCCGTACCAACAGTAGAATATGCAAAAAAACTTACCCCTTTCGCACAAACTCCGATTTCAAGGCCATAGAACCAAAACCATCAATTTTGCAATCTATGTTATGATCACCCTCTGTTAACCTGATGTTCTTGACTTTAGTGCCGGCTTTGATAGCTTTAGGAGCACCTTTCACCGGTAAATCTTTCACAATAACTACAGAATCACCATCCTGCAATACATTTCCGTTTGCATCTTTCACAACCCAGTCCCGTTTCTTCAGTCTCGGTGGAATCTGCAGGGTTCCATTCATGGCCACACTCCGGGCACATCAAAAGCGCGCCTGTAGGATAAGCGTATTCGGAACTGCATTTTGGAGAAGGAGGGATTTCGGACATTGCATTTTTGCTTTAAATTTTCACAAATTTAGCAAAATATCTCATTTTTTAGATCTCATAAAATTATAGCAAGCAAGGGAGCATGCTCCCTTGTCATCATCCCTCCCCGTTAACTTGCCTTGGCTTTTAAATTCTTAACATGAACAGCAAAAGTTGATCCCTTGCCATATTCCGAGGCTACTGTTATGCTTCCGTTTATTTTGGTGACAGCCTCCCGGGCAATGTACAGCCCCAAGCCAGAGCCATTAGATTTGACATTCCCTCGATAAAACATCTTAAAAATCGATTCAATTTGTGCTTGTTTTATTCCCTCACCATTATCTTCGATTTCAATAATTATATCATCGTCCTTCTTATAGGAAGCAATTCTGATCAGGGGTTTGGCTTCATCCATTGACTTCTGAAACTTCACCGCATTTGACAATAAATTGTTCAGAATAATTTTAAGCCTTGTCCTGTCCTGGAATATTTCAGGTTCCGCTAGTTGAAAGTCAACCTGAACCTGTTCACACAGTGGTTTTTCCAGCAAGTTCTCAAGGATTCCCTCACATAGCTCTTTAAGATTCACAGTTTCACTTATAAGCTTTTGTCGCTTGTTTCTTGAATAGTCCAGAATCTCCCCTATAAAAGCTTCAAGTTTTTTTACACTTTGCTCAATCCTGTCAATGTAGCTAAAATGTTCTCCACGGTCATCTGTCATTCGGCTCACATTCACAAGACCCAGCATAGTTTTCAAGGGAGCACTTAAATCATGAGAAACGCTATAGACAAAATGATCCAGCTCCTCGTTTGTCTTTTCCAGTTCAGCGTTTTTCTTCTTCAATTTTTCGTCAGCAATCTTTACATCACTCATTACCCTACCCGTAATAGCTGCGAAAACAGACAACAGACAAGCCCCTAAAAAAATATTCGTCACATCCACATAGTTCCCAACATCATTTTTACCAAAGCCATCGAACATCTTCGGAAGCACATAAATGAGCACCAGAATATAAAAGTTTGTGATTATTGCCGGACCAAAGCCAAACCGTATAGCCACGTACAGTGAAAAAATACCATATAAAAACCAAAAGTCCCTGAAATCTATAAAAAACGCACACGCAATAAGCACTAAAAAAACCAGGAGTATTTCAGTTATGGCTGCCTTACCAAGCGATGGCACAGTATTGACCTCTTCAGAAATAGCAGGCAGCAAAACCCTCTTCTTCAACCAGGGAGTAACATAATATAAAATCGGAAACGTCAGAAAAAATGTGAGCGTAAATTCACTCAACAGATTGCTGGCAACATATTTCCAATAAGTTGCAGCAGACTGGGCGCCTGTGGCTACCAACATGGTTTGCAGCAAAAACACCTCTATCAAAGCAGGTATTCCCACACCAGCCAACAGAAACAAAACAGTGCTACGAATATCAGGTAACCAACATTTTCCATCGTACAACTTCTTAAAAAGGAGCCAACTTACAAGCGGGTACAGCGTCTCAGGTATAGCATATAAAAACCAAAGAGGCCAGTCATCTGACGAATTTCCCCACAACGGCGAAGTTATTTACGGCATTTGCAAACATTGCAGGGACTACCCGCCATGGACCGAGCCAGTATATGAGCACAATTGAAATGGCAGTAGGCAAGTAAAAATCAGATACTCCCTGATCATGAAATGTCAGTAAAGAAATTCTGCTGCCTATGTGTAAAATTACAAAAGCCATTAAGGTAGTCCATACAGGCCACCCTTTTTTATAGCGAATTTGTGGGTTTGCAATCACGAATAAAGGCTTATTACAGTAGACTCAAATGCGACTAATCAACCATAGAATTTAATATTTGCTTGGTAATAATAAGCATATAATTACTATTTATTTTAGTGTTAATAAAATTTACTTTTACTGTTTTGTAAGATTTGTATTTTCACACTACTTTTTTGCGGAAAGCAACGTTCAAAAGTATCAGAGAGAAGAAGGACACCTGTAGTATATTTTAGAGGTTAGAAATAGGAAAGATTAGCAAAGCCGCCTTACAATCCGAATGTAATACACAAGCTACTCCTTATAGCGTTTCTTTTGGGACGACCTCTCGCTCAAACCCTTCCGTGCGCACCGCCGCTAGCGTGTGGCACGGTCAGCACTCCGTGGAGATAGCAACTGGTAAAATTAAGAGTGTCTGTCCACCACTTTTGACGATTTGCTTCTTTTGATAGAATCTCCTCAACTCAAAAAAGAAAAGTTGCCAGACCCTGGATAGAGACAAAAGCTATCTGCCTGACTAGTGTTTTTGCTGCTGCAAAGAAGGAAAAAGCGGGAATATTGGATTAATTTTTAAGTACATCAGGTAATGATAATCTTAAAATTTCTGTGAAAGTAAAGGTTACCTTACCATTAAATATCCTAATCCTGCCAAAAGAATATGACAGCCTTCAGAAACCCAGGTAATAAACTTGCTCTTTTGCAATTTCTATTACGAGTTTAAACTCGTTTTTTTACGAAAAAAAATAACTCACATGCGAAAAACAAATTTGATAATACTGGCTTTTATACTATTCGTAGTATATGGTTGTAAAGATGATGAACAGGAAGTAACCACAGGAACAGTAACAGGAACTGTTATTGATGCCAATACTGATGTTGGATTAGAAGGTGTCAGAATTATTTTGTTTGAATCCAATTCAAATTCTCCTATAACATCTCTAACAACAGATGCAGAAGGCAAGTATAAAGTAGAAGCAATTGCTGGCAGTTATTACCTAAAACTATACCATAATGGTTACAATCAGGTGCCGCCAAAAGGAATGAGCCCTGTGCCTTTCACAGTATCTGTAGGAAACGAGCTATCGCAACCTTATGAAATGAGTCCCAGTGAAGTACGGAACGGTGGATATATAAAAGGCAAGGTAAGCGAAGGCGCAACTCCGATTGCTGGCGTATTGGTGGTAGCAGAGCAAAATGGCCAGGGTTATTCTGCCATAACAGATGCTGCCGGAGAGTATTTTATTTATAACCTTGCTGAAGGAAGTTATTCATTAAAAGGCTGGATAGCGGGTTATTCTTCTGAACAACAAACTGTTTCCGTCGCCGCTTCTACAGAAACTATACAAGATTTGAAACTTACAACAGGTGCAACCGGTGCAGTAACAGGCAGCATCACATTTCTCGCTTCAAGTGCAAAAGAAGTAGACATTACCCTTGTTCATCCGGCTACCAGAGAACCTATTCCTGGTTTAATGACTAAAACTTCGCAAAATTACACCATCCTGAATGTTCCCTCAGGTACCTACATCGCTCGTGCTACCTTCCAAAA
>CAMPJM010000418.1 GCA_946886805.1 uncultured Flammeovirgaceae bacterium
ATATATAAGAATTAAATAATTAATAACCAGCGTTCTGATCTGCTAGAGTCAATGCGGGGTTATTGAGTAGCTCAACTGCCGGAACAGGTAATAAATCATGATGTGATTCATAGTAAATAATAGGTTCAGAGTCTAACTTGCCCTCTCTTCGCCACCTTCTGATATCCCTATTTCTGATTTGTTCGCCTGCAAGCTCTATTCTTCTTTCATGGACAATGATATCAAACATCGCCTCTTCACCAGAAATGTCAGCCGATGCAAGGTCAGGTAAGCCTGCTCTGTTTCTTACCATATTTACATAAGGTAATGCATTCGCTACTCCAGTAACTTCGTTTTGCGCTTCAGCCATCATCAAAAGAACATCAGCATAACGGATCACTCTAAAGTTGATTCCCGAATTAGCATTTTCGAGTGGTTGTTTATAAACGGTTGAGTATTTTTCCCAACCCGGCCTTCCAAGACTCATAGTACTTTGGCCGCCATTAAAGGATTCTCCATCCAACCAAAAGGATGCGTCATACCTGATATCTCCTGGTTCAAAGGCTGCAACCAAATCAGGATTAGGATCTACGTTATTCCAACCTGCCTGAGGTGTATATTCCTGGCCCCTAAAAGTGACTTCTGCATTTCCACTTCCATCCGCTGACCAGGCATCACCCGTGCCAGTTGGGAAAAATTGTACTTCAAAAATAGATTCCTCGTTATTTTCATTTTCTTCCGTAAAATTATCAATATAAGGAACATCTTCTATTGAATATTCGTCTGAGTCTATTACTTTTTGAAATTCAGTAATTGCCTGCGGGTACTCGCCAGTCCACATCCTTACTTTTCCTGCCAAAGCCTGCGCCGCTCCTTTTGTCGCCCTTCCAAGCTCTGTTGATGCATACTGAGATTTTAATGGGAGAAATCCTTCTGCTGTAGCCAGATCTTGAAATATTAATGCATGAATCTCTTCTTCAGAAACTCTTGGAAATCCCTCTTCGGTTATTTCCGAGACGGGTACCGTAACTTTTGGAACAGGACCCCACAAGCTTACTAATTCATAATATGACCATGCTCTCAAAAATAAAGCTTCGCCTCTCAACCTGTTTCTTTCTGCCTCTGTAAAATTAGGATCTTCCGGTGCCTCATCAAGTTTTGCAAGTACTAGGTTAGCTCGGTGTATCGTTCTATACGATGCAGTCCAAACAGCTACAACGATTGAGTTATCAGGAGATATGTTATGTTCTAATAAATCTCTCCTGTGTGCTTCTAATTGCGGATTGCCCACCATTTCGTCTGACAGCAGATCGTGCAAAAAGAAATACTCTCTATTGTACATCTGATTGGATTGAAGGTTCGCATATATTGCATTTACAGCTGCTGTAAATTCATCTTCAGTTTGAAAGAAACTCCCTTCTGAAAGCTGATTCGGGTTAACTACTTCCAATTTCTCTTCATTACATGAAAACATAAAGAAGAAAGCAAGAAAGAATAGCATTATAAACTTATAATTTTTCATATTTTTCTCTTTTTTTATTAAAATCCTATTTGTACACCACCTAAGAAAGTTCTTGCCTGTGGATATTGTCCATAATCTACACCGGCGTTAATTGTCGCTGCCCGTCCCCCCTGGTTTGCAAAATCTGTTCTCGCTCCGATTTCAGGATCGTATCCAGAATAATCAGTAATAGTGAATAAATTTTGAGAAGAAACGTAGAATCGAACGTTTTTAATGAACCCGTTCCCAAACGAATTTAACAGTCCCGTAGGCAAAGTATATCCAATTGTAAGGTTTTTTAACCTTAAGTAAGAACCATCTTCTATATAGCGGGTGGAGAGTCTTGCGTTATCATTAGGATCGCCAAGGATAGTCCTAGGAACACTCGTATCCGTATTGGTTGGTGTCCATGCATCTAAAACTTGAGTACCTGCATTAAACAAACGAATCATACCTTCTGTATCGTAAATATTGGTGTTCAAAATTTCATTTCCTGAAACGCCCTGGAAAAATACAGATAGGTCAAAATTCTTGTAATTAGCAGAGGCACTAATACCGTAAGCAAAATCGGGCAAGTAATGTCCAATATTTGTACGGTCAAAGTCGTTTATGATACCATCTGGAGTTCCGTCAGGGCCACTAATGTCTTTAAATCTTATATCCCCGGGTGCAGTATTAACGCTCTGATAAACTCCGCCGGGAGCAGCATCATTAAGTGCATTTATATCTTCCTGCCTTTGGAATAATCCATCTGTAACAAATCCTCTGAAGTATCCTACTGGTTGACCTTCTTCGGTAAAAGTAGTTGGAGAACCTTCAAAATCTGTTCCTGGTATTGCACTTGCTAAGCCTAAGGAAAGCAATTCGTTTTCAACAAAAGAGATATTTCCTGAAAGCGACCATTGGAAATCACCGTCGAATTTATTGTATCCTGCTGTTAATTCCCATCCTTTGTTCATCATTGCACCCACGTTAGCTGTTGGGCCATTGTTGTATCCTACTGATGGGGGAATTGGAAGAGGCAGTATTAAGTCCTCTGTTTCATTATGAAAATATTCAGCACTCACTCTGATTCTATCATTTAAGAAACCAAGATCAAGACCAATATTCGTCATAGTAGTGGTCTCCCATTGAATTTCGGGATTATTCATATCCACAGTAGTAAACCCTCCTACTAAAGTTTGCCCGTCGCCGAGGATATAAGGATAATTGCTGGCAACGGTCGCCTGCCAAACATAGTCGCCGAAATTGTCATTTCCTACCTTTCCCCAGCTTCCTCTTAATTTAAAGTCGCTTAAAAAACCGATATTTTCCATGAAGCTTTCTTCACTAAGTCTCCATCCTGCAGAAACAGCAGGAAAATTTCCCCACTTCTCAGTACCGAATTTGGAACCACCATCTCTTCTAATAGAAGCGCTCAATAAATATTTACCGGCAAAATCATAATTTATCCTGCCAAGGTAAGACTGAAGAACATATTCAATTCTAGTACCATTAACAATTGGGTTTTCAGTCGCAATATCTAATACATCAATTTTGCTTGTCAAAGAAGTTTCTCCCCTTCCCTGAAGGCGTTGAAACGTAGAGGTTTGCTGTTCTACAACTGCAATTGCACTTATACTGTGATTCCCAAATGTTTTATTAAAAGACAGCTGGTTTGAAATTAATGGAGACACGTATTCATTCCTGGTTTGATTAAGATCAGTGGTCGCATTTGCATGATAGTTTTCAGATGGAGCCATTATCGGAGTAAACTGTTCATTAAACCCAAAATTCACATCCAGGCCCAATGACAATTTATATTCTAATCCATCAATTATTTCAAAACTGGCATAAGCCGTTCCCAGCAATTTTAGGTTAGTGTCCATGTTTCGTCTTAACCTGGCATTGAGGACAGGATTTTCCGGATCTGAATCATCAATTAAGTCAGTTGCTCTAAAACCTCCAACCCTTGTAGGGTCGTAAACCGGGATGTAAGGAACCATTTTTATCATGTGTTCAATCTGCGATCTACCACCATTAAAAGGCTCGTTCTGCCTTTCAGTTCGCGACACAGTTAAGGTTTCCCCTATCTTGAGCCTACCAACGGTAAATTGAGTGTTTGCGCGGAAAGAGTATCTTTCAAAACCAGTTCCTAACATTACACCTTCTTGATTGAAGTACCCACCTCCCACATTAAAGAGCGAGTTTTCACCTCCACCGGAGATTGAAAGGTTATAATCCTGGATAGGTGCTGTTCGAAACATTTCATCCTGCCAATCTGTATCAACTTCTGCCCATGTAATACCTGCGCCTTCATAAATCTCCTCGTCCATATTTGCAAATCTGTCCGGAAGATTTGCTTCGCCTTGCAGATTCTCAGCATATTGCATATACTGGTCTCGATTTAGAAGATCTAACTGCTTCCAGGCTTCCTGCACGCCATAATAGGCATCCATGTTGATCCTTGTTTCGCCTTTTTTACCTTTTTTAGTGGTGACGATGATTACGCCATTAGAAGCTCTGGAGCCGTAAATGGCAGCGGCAGAAGCATCTTTCAATATTTGAACAGATTCTATGTCATTTGGATTTATTTCATTAAGTCCGTCAGCAGGCATCCCATCAATAACATAAAGGGGGTTGTTATCTCCTACACTACTTAAACCCCTAATTCTAACCAAAGGATTTACTCCAGGAGATCCCGAATTAGCTACTGATATTCCTGTTGCCCTTCCCTGAAGCGCCTGATCTACGGAAGTAACAGGTACACTGGTAATTTCTTCAGAAGAAATCGAAGAAATTGCTGAAGTCACCCTGGCCCTTTCCTGAGTACCATAGCCTACAACTATAACTTCCGATAGCGCTTGTATGTCTTGAATTAAAGATAAATCAATAACAGACCGTCCATTGACAGGTATGTTTTCTGAAACAAAGCCTACTGAAGAAAAAACAAGGGTTGCATCTTGTGATGCATTTAATTGATAGTCACCGTTTATGTCGGTCACGGTTCCTGTGGTCGTTCCTTCGATTAAAATATTCACTCCCGGTATAGGCTCCCCGGTAGCATCATCAGTTACAGTTCCACTTATTACGCTATCCTGTGCATAGAGGATAAATGGAGAAGCCATCACCATTACCAGAAGTAAAAAGCGATTAAGA
>CAMPJM010000419.1 GCA_946886805.1 uncultured Flammeovirgaceae bacterium
CAGGATTACTTTCCTGGTACATTAGCGGATTTAAAGCAAGTATTTTATAAGCAGCGGCCTTTGCAGCATTCAAATCGCCACGATCTGCAGCTGTAATCATTTCCCTAAAAACACCAGGAATGGCATTTGCTAAAACAGAAATTACACCTACTGCTCCAATTGAAAGGAGGGGAAGGGTAAATAAGTCATCTCCTGAAATCAATAAAAAATCCTCCGGTTTGTCACGTGATATTTCCAGGCACTGTTCAAAAATTCCTGATGCTTCTTTTATCCCTATAATATTGGAATGTTCCGCAAGCTTAAGTGTGGTTTTGGGTAATATATTTGAAGAAGTTCTGCCCGGTACGTTATAAAGGATCACTGGCAAGGGGCTGTTGTCAGCAATAGCAGTATAATGCCTCAAAATCCCTTCCTGCGATGGTTTGTTGTAATAAGGACTTACAGATAAAATTGCTGTTATACCTTCAAAATCCAATGTCTGAAGTTGTTGTACTATTTCAGCAGTATTGTTTCCGCCAAGGCCATAAACAAGAGGAAGATTCTTTTCATTATGTTTTTTTATAAAGGATACAATCTTTTCTTTTTCAGTTGAGTTGGTGGTAGCCGGCTCGCCCGTAGTTCCATGAATGACAAAATAATCAACTTCGGCAGATGTATGCTGCAATAGTCTTTCCAGACCGTTCCAATCGACAGTAAGATCTTCAAGGAATGGCGTTACCAAGGCGACCCCAGTCCCTTTAAGTGTTTGTATCATCTTAATTTAATTCTTTTGTATAGTAGTAAACTTCGTCTACGATGCTTTTCATATCTTTTTCAGGATCCGGCTTCAGCATCAACTCGTACAGGGCTTCCTTCCCCTCTTTGTACAGACCAACCCGGCACAATGCCTTGCACTGGGACAGTATATTTTCGATAATAGGGTTATCGTTTTCTTTATCCATGTGAAAAACAAAATCGAATTTAGTGTTTACAAATTTATCGACACTTTCTGATTTTATTTTGCCCAGGTTTGTGAGAGCAGTCAAATCTACGTAATCAAAGCGGAATTCGAAATTTTCAGCAGATATAGGTAAATAGGATAAAACTGTGACCTCTTTTTTTTCTTCTTCCAACAAATTAACAAAATGTTTTATGGCCTCATGTTTAAAGATGTCTTCCGCAGAAAAGATAATTGCGATTTTTTTTGACTGCGAAAAAGCAATATTTCCTTTTTTTAAAGATGAAGACCTCTTTATGTTCGTTCTCGTATGCCAGGTCAGAAATTTTATTGCTAAGGATTTCAAGAAGTATGATCAATCATAGTAAGAAATTCATTTTCGGAAATAATGGGTATATTCAATGATTTGGCTTTTTCTAATTTTGAAGGTCCCATTTTTTCTCCTGCCAAAAGGTAATCTAATTTACCGGAAATTGACGATAAAACCTTGCCACTGTTTTTTATAATCAGGTCTTTTAGCTCATCCCGTTCAAATTTCTCAAAAACTCCTGATATTACAAATGTTTTATCCTTTAATGAATCACTTTCTTTAGTTACTGTCTCAGATTTTGATTCCATATTTAGCCCGGCAGCAATTAATCTGTCAATAAAGACCAAGTTGTCCTGATCCTGGAAGAAGTCAACTACACTCCGTGCAATTCTTTCCCCTATTTCATTTACTGATATTAACTCTTCAAAAGAAGCATTCCTAATATTCTGAACGGTCTTAAAATGTGCTGCCAGTTTTTCTGCAACTGTTTTACCAACAAACCTGATCCCAATGCCGAAGAGTACATTTTCAAACGGCGCATTCTTTGAATTTTCTATGCCTGCCAAGAGGTTTCTGGTAGAAAGGTCCTTGAACCCATCAAGATTAAACACGTCTTCATATTTTAAATCATACAGATCGGCAGGATTTTTAATCAGATCTTTTTCAAATAGCAATGCGATTGTTCGGTCGCCCATACTGTCGATATCCATGGCCCTGCGTTGGATAAAATGTGAGATGCGGCCTTTTATTTGGGGTGGGCAGCCTTTTTCATTGGGACAATAATGCACCGCTTCGCCCTCATTCCTTATTAGTGGCGTATCGCACTCTGGGCATTGGGTGATATAGGCAACCTGTTCGCTATGCAAAGGTCGCTTGGGAAGATCAACTCCAGTTATTTTAGGAATTATTTCGCCGCCTTTTTCCACAAAAACAGTATCGCCAATTCTTAAATCCAATCTCAAGATTTCATTTGCGTTATGCAATGATGCTCTTTTGACTACGGTTCCCGCCAATGTAACGGGTTTTAAATTGGCTACAGGTGTAACAGCACCAGTCCGGCCCACCTGATAAACAATTTTATTTAATATTGTTGCTGCACTTTCAGCTTTGTATTTATAGGCTATTGCCCACCGAGGGCTTTTAGCAGTAAAGCCCAATCGCTCTTGTTGACTCAGATTGTTGATTTTTAAAACTATGCCATCTGTATCAAGAGGTAAGGAAAGTCTTTTCTTTTCCCATTCATCTATATACTCAAAAACCTGTTCTATTGTACCGCATTTTCTATAGGTTGGGGAAACACTGAATCCCATAGAGGCAAGTTTTAGGATCGATTCCTCATGAGTCTCAAATTCGAGATCTTCCCCAATCATGCTGTATAAAAAGCAGTCAAGTTTTCTTCTTGCTACAATTGAAGAATCCTGCATTTTCAAGGTTCCCGAGGCGGTATTTCTGGGATTTGCCAATAATGTCTCTTCGGCTTCCTCTCTTTCCCGGTTTATCTTGTTGAATACTTCCAAGGGCATAAATGCTTCTCCCCGGGCTTCAAATAAGGGAGGGATATTATCGTCCTTAATTCTGATAGGAATGCTCCTGATAGTTTTTACATTATTAGTAATATCATCGCCTCTTACTCCGTCGCCGCGGGTTGCTCCCCTTACCAAAATACCATCTTGATAGGTTAAAGACAAAGCTACGCCATCAAATTTCAATTCACAGAAATACTCATAGGGTTCATCTCCCAATGCTTTTTTTATTCTCTTATCAAAATCAAATAATTCTTCTCTGGAGTAAGTGTTGCCGAGAGATAGCATAGGATATTGGTGATACACCGTTGGAAACTGTTTGGTAATAGTTCCGCCAACTCTTTGTGTGGGTGAATCCGGCTGCTTCAGCTCGGGAAAAGATGTCTCTAATTCGATTAGCTTTTCAAGAAGCGTATCAAATTCAAAATCTGATACTTCTGATTTGTCTTCCTGATAGTATTGATAATTATATAGGTTGATTTTATCTGTAAGTTCCTGAATCTCAGCTTGTGCTTTTTCTTTGTTCATAGGATGCCATATTACCTCACAAATTTAAATAAAGATTAGGGGAGGAGCAATAATTTTTTTCGCCTTAGAAAGGAATGGTTTTTAAAGCTGTTTCGGGCAAGAAGTTCGGAAAATATACCAGCCCAGTTGATATTGGAGGCAGACTTTGCTTTATTAACGAGCAATAACGTAATAATCTGCATTTCATGAAAACAGAATCAGAAGTTTGGAAATTTATTATTATCTTTGCAGGATTAATTTACAAAATTGCAGGTTTATTTTCCTCGTGATAGTAAAATCTTAAAAACCATCATATTAATAATTTCAGCCATTCAATAATTAAAGAGATTAATTTACCTTGGTATTTTCTTTCTTTATTATTTGGAGTAATAACGATCCTGCCACATTTTAAAATTCTGGTATAAAAATGAGGAATGATTGGGTCTGTTCTGGTTGAGATGAGGAACTTTAATCCAGAATAATGCTTTTGGTTAATACATGACAATAGTAACGCCAAATTAAATAGAATTTAAATTTTAAACATAAATATGGGTAAATCACAAGAAACATTTAATAAAAAGGAAAAAGAAAAGAAAAAGCTCAAGAAAAAACAAGATAAAGAGCAAAAAAAGGAAGAAAGAAGGGCCAATTCGGACAAAGGTAAAAGCGTAGACGAAATGTATGCCTATGTTGATGATAATGGCAATATTTCTTCAACTCCGCCGGATCCAAAGAAAAAAAGGAGCTTTAAAACCGAAGACATTCAAATTGGCGTTTCCAGACAAGCGGATATCGATCCTGCTGATCTAATTAGAAAGGGTACAATTACTTTCTTCAACGAATCCAAAGGTTATGGTTTTATCAAAGACCACGAAAGTCAGGAAAGTATTTTTGTCCACGTAAACGGATTGGAAGATCCGGTAAAAGAAAACGACAAAGTGACTTTTGAAACTGAAATGGGTCAGAAAGGCATTAATGCGATAAAAGTAAAATTGATAGAATAACTACTTTTATTGTACATCAATAACAACAAAATTGCTCATTCTTCTTCATTTTCATCCTACTGCTTAAAAGCATAGGATGATATTAAGAAGTACCTGATGTTTTCGTAACCCCACCCCGAAAAGACCCCTAAGGGAAAGAGATGACTTTGCCCGCGATAGTCTTCAAAAATGAGTTGGAGAGGGTTTGGGTTTGAAAATTAAAATTGTTGCCTTTCATCTTTAGGTTGTCAACAAGCACTTGCTTCTAAAGCATCATAAAATTTACAAAGGAACTCTTCGCTGCTTCTCTAACCCCCAACCCCCTAAAGAGCCTGCTCCGAGTTGTTTCGGAGGGCT
>CAMPJM010000420.1 GCA_946886805.1 uncultured Flammeovirgaceae bacterium
GATATAGATAATAGGTTAGTTAAAGAATAATTAAACATTCATAATACCAAAAATGAAAGAGTACAATTATAAGAATAACAAATTTTTTTTATTACTGATAGTGCTCGTTGGCCTTCTGTCCAATGCTTATGGCACACCTTACAATATTGCAGGAAGGGCTAAAATCACAGTATCCACTTCTTTGGGAGAGGATTATAAGCCTGAAAATGTAATCGATGGAATTATCGGAGTGCCTGATGTTGGTATTTGGGCATGTGAAGGTGATACCACAGATTGGGGCTATATACGCTTCCCATGGATTCAGTTGGATTGGGAACAACCACAACATATTAACAGAATTGTACTTTTTGACAGGCCGTCGCAAAAGGATCATATCGCCGGTGGCAAGCTCCTCTTTAGTGATGGATCAACTATCTGGGTGAATCAGATACCGAATAATGGCACAGGAAAAGAAATACTGTTTGATACAAAGGAAGTGCAATGGGTGAAGTTCGTCACAACAGATGGAAAGGGAAAAGACCTCGGATTTTCGGAAATAGAAGTGTATCCTGCCCCAGAGCAATATGAAGATTACATCTCATGGGTTGATCCTTATATTGAAACGAATCGCGGGAGATATATTTTTTTTATAACAGGTTCCAGACCCTTTGGAATGGTGAGTGCCGCACCGCTGACCCGAAACAAAAATCAGAATGGAGGAGGCTATAACTATAATGAAAATGAAATTCTTGGTTTTGAACAGATACATTCTTGGATGATAGGAGGGCTGGAGATAATGCCGACACCCGCAACGGTAGACCCCACAAAAGGGCAACAGGGCTGGAAATCTAAATTTTCACACAGTGATGAGATTGTGCAGCCCGGTTATCACCGTGTATTTCTACAAGATCATAAAGCTTGGA
Organism: uncultured Flammeovirgaceae bacterium; assembly: GCA_946886805.1. The sequence goes on from CAMPJM010000420.1 coordinate 903, forward strand.
TTGAATTCACCACAACAGAAAGAGTCAGTTTTTATAAGTTCCGTTTTACTGAAGCTATGAAAGCGCAGGTCCTGACCAATCTGGGTGGGTATATAAGCAATAGCACCATGGCCAATGCAGATATAAAAAAAGTGAATGACAGCGAGTTTGAAGGATCTTTTAGCACAATAAAACGCTATTGGGGCGGACCGAATGATGTGAAGGTTTTTTTCGTAGTGCAATTTGATAAAGCTTATAGCCAGTTGGATGGCTGGAAAGGGCAGGAACGTATGGAAAATATTAATCAACTGGCGGGTGATAGTATGGGAGTAGCAGCGATGTATGATGTTGAGGCCGGGGATGTGCTACAAATGAAAATTGCTATCTCATACACCAGCATCGAAAATGCCAGAAAGAATCTACAGACGGAATGCACTACGTGGAACTTCGATGCGGTAAGAGAAGAATCGCAAACAATATGGAATGATTGGTTAGGTAAAATGAAGGTCGAAGGCGGTACGGAGGCCCAGAAGATCAAATTTTATACGGATCTATGGCATGTATTGCTTGGACGTCAAAAGATCAATGATGTTTCTGGGGATTACCCCGATAGAACTACCGGCATCAGGCAAGGAACCTTTACTGACGCAGTCTTTAAAATCAAAACCCTGCCAAAAGATAAAAATGGTATGGTGAAATTCAACATGTACAATTCGGATGCCTGGTGGCTTACTCAATGGAACTTAAATATTCTTTGGGGACTTGCCTGGCCGGAAGTAATGGATGAAATGTCTGCTTCGATGGTACAGTATGCTGAGAATGGCTATTTACTGCCCAGAGGACCTTGTGGAGGTGGTTATTCTTATATCATGACCGGTTGTCCGGCAACCAATCTGATTACTAGCACTTACCAAAAGGGGCTGCTTACAAAAATTGATGTAAAATCCGCTTATGCAAAAATGAAGCAGAATCATTTGCCCGGAGGCATGCTGGGCGATAGTGCGAGTATAGAATTTTATTCCGAAAATGGTTATTGGCCGGGCAATGCAGGGATTACTATTGAGGCAGCTTTTCAAGATTACGCACTGTCTCAAATGGCTTTAGATCTCGGCAAGAAGAAAGATCATCAATTCTTTTTAAATAGATCAGACGGTTGGAAAAAGCTATTTGATGAAGATCAAAAGTTACTTTTTCCGAAAAATAAAGGGGGCGACTTCATGCATGCTGATCCCTTATCCGGAGCCGGGTGGATAGAAGCAAATGCCTGGCAGGCGACATGGTCGGTTTCTCATGATATAGGAGGGCTTTCCAAATTAATGGGAGGCAATGATGTTTTGTGCGAGAAACTAAACTATGCTTTTGAACAGGCGGAAAGTAGTGATTTCGTCTTTGCGTATAATGATGGATATGTGAGCTATGCCAATCAACCCGGATGCTCCAATGCCCATGTTTTCAATCATGCTGGTAAGCCATGGTTAACGCAGTATTGGGTCAGAAAAGTTAAAGAGCAGGCCTATGGAGACATTACTCCTGATATGGGATATGGCGGTCATGACGAAGATCAGGGCCAAATGGGTGGAGTGAGTGCTTTAATGGCAATTGGCTTGTTTAGTTTACAAGGGAATGTCTCTGCTGAGCCTACTTATGACATTACAAGCCCTGTTTTTGATAAAATCACCATTGAACTCGATCCTGCCTATTACAAAGGGACGAGCTTTTCCATTATAACACATGACAACTCTCAAGAGAACATGTATATCCAAAAAGCTACGCTCAACGGAAAGCCTCTTGATCGTTTCTGGTTTACCCATGAAACCTATGCTAAAGGGGGAACGCTGGAAATATGGCTTGGACCAACGCCTAACAAAAGCTGGGGAGTAAAAGAGCTACCAGGTAATTCGTTAAAATAAGGAAATCGCAAAAAATACTGAATTAAACTTATGCATCCTACTATTAATTTCGATCAATTACTTATTCGTATTGGATTAGGTTCTTTCTCACAATCTACCGAAGAAACCTGCGAATTTATAGAAATACGATAATCGTTAAACAGTCAATGTTTTTCTCACCTAAACGAAAGAATTATGCGCTATTTTTTGCTGTTATTATCTCTTATTTTTATCCAGGATTTATTTGCGCAAGTTTCACTTGCCTATAGAGATTCGGTGTTTACCGAATATTTTAGACGAACCAGTGGGTGGACGGCCTCAGACGCAACCATATCTGTACCGCTGCCATGTCAGGATAAGACCCTATGGCTCTTTGGTGACACTCATATTGATGGGTATAATGCTGCAGATACTTCTATTGCCTGCCTGTTTCAAGTAAGGAATTCCATGATGGTTCAGGACATGCAAGATCCATCGTCTTTCACTACCATTCTGGACCAGACAGGTTCAGGAATAGACAGGACACCAGTCAAACTCAATGATAATAATACTACCTATTTTTGGCCGGGGCATGGTTATGCCACAGAAGATACTGCCTATGTTTTCTGGCAGCAATATCAAGGGAATGATTACGAGCATATAGGGAACTATGTATCCAAAATTTACACTCCCAATATGACAAATGCTTCCAGTATTAAAGAACTTACTAAATTACCCATTCCCAATGGATTTGAATTTGGCGTCTCTGTAGTAGTAGATTCGGCAGATAATTATATTTATCTTTATGGACACAAGAAAGACTGGATCATTTTAAGGCCCTTACTTGCCAGATGTTCTATGGATCAGAATATTTCGGGTCCTTGGGAATTTTTTAACGGAACAGGATGGAGCTCCGATGCCAACAATGCCGCCCAAATAATGGCAAGCACAAATGATTATGTTTCGGCAAGTTACAGTGTTTTAAAACTTCAGGGGAAGTATTATCTGATTTCTCAGGACATCGGTTTTTTGGTTTGCGGCCTGGGCAGAGAAATATATTCCTGGGAAAGTGATTCTCCGGAGGGACCCTTTACGAATAAAAAGTTATTGTATACCATTGAAGATAAGTATGAAGGCGAGTACTTGGTTACCTACAATGCAACGGCTCATCCTGAATTTATCAGGGACAACGAGCTGCTAATATCCTACAATGTCAATGGGTTTGACAATGATGTAACTACACCATGCGAAAATGAGTGTCAGGATGCTTTCGCAGATAGAAGAAATGCGGATGGCTACCGGCCAAAATTTATAAGGGTGCCTTTGGATTACATTGATCCTGCTTTAAATGTTCCTAATGCCACCTTATTTTGTAAAAATGAACCTCTTCCTACGGGACTTTATCCTCAGCGTGAAAAATTTGAGAAAGTGAATATTTATCCCAATCCAAGTGAAACAGGGAGCTTCTTCATTGACGTTGAAGATTACGCAGGCAATGGATCCATAAAAGTTGCAGTAAAGGACCTCCGGGGGCAGCTATTGTATCAATCATTTTTGAAAAATGGTAAGAAAACTGTCCGGTTAGAAAACAGCGGTGTCTATTTTGTTCATGTTTACTCCCTTAAAAGACAAAATATCTCAAAGATCGTTGTTCAATAAATCCTAATCTGTAGGTGGTGATTTTTTCAGAAAATGAATCTTTTTCAGAAAGTATTTTTATTTTGGATATCGACGCAGATTTAAGTTTTTATAATAGATTCTGACCTCTTGTCGGGTAATTCCGTCTCCAAAAGTTAAAAGTATGGAAACGAAGATGTCGGCCATAATAACTACGTGTTGTATGAGGGATAACGTACTAA